>CAYYEB010000010.1:0-22095 GCA_964470725.1 uncultured Lachnospiraceae bacterium
TCAGAGCGTGGCTAATTTTCAGAAATCCTTCCTCGACCAGGATACCGGCATTGAAGATGATGAGATAAAAATCGAGCGAACGAAAAAATTTGACATCAAGCCGTTATTCCCGGAGGACGCCTGTGTCCAGATGGAACTGCTGGGACATAATTTCTTCGTATTTGTCAATGCGGAGACCAATGAAACCAATGTGGTCTATAAGAGAAAGGGCGGCACTTACGGACTCATCGAACCTGAGAAGTAATTTCGCATATTGAATTTACGCATTTCCCTGACGGGAGGAAGATTTCCGTCGGGGAATTTTTTTGTGCACTTCTTATGAACTGAAATTCCTTTTTTCTTGTGGAACGTCTTTTTACGTGCTATTATGTTATGCGTACTATGCTCACCGGCCTTTGAGAAAGAAGATATCCTGTATATGACCGGTACAGTGAGGAACCGGCAATGATTTGAAATGTGCAATAAGGCCGCATGCAGGACAGATGGTACGTAATATAAAGGAGATATAAAATGGGAGTTTTTACCAAAATTTTTGGTACACACAGTGATCACGAACTTCGCCGGATTATGCCGGTTGTGGATAAGATTGAATCTCTGCGTCCGGAAATGGTGGCTCTTTCCGATGAGGAACTGAAGGCCAAAACCCCGGAATTCAAGAAAAGACTTGCGAATGGGGAGACCCTGGACGATATTCTTCCGGAGGCATTTGCCGTAAACCGCGAGGCGGCCAGAAGAGTCCTTGGAATGGAGCATTTCCGTGTACAGCTGATGGGCGGTATCATTCTTCATCAGGGCAGAATCGCCGAGATGAAGACAGGTGAAGGAAAGACGCTCGTCTGTACACTTCCTGCTTATCTGAATGCTCTTGAGGGCAAGGGAGTCTGTGTTGTCACGGTCAATGATTACCTCGCAAAGCGTGATGCGGAGTGGATGGGTGAGGTCCACAGATTCTTAGGACTCACGGTAGGATGCATTCTGCAGCCGATGAAGCCTGAAGAACGTAAGAAGCAGTACCAGTGCGACATTACGTATATCACCAATAACGAACTCGGCTTCGATTATCTGCGTGATAATATGGCCATTTACAAGGAACAGCTGGTACAGCGCGGCCTTCATTATGCGATCATCGATGAGGTGGACTCCATTTTGATTGATGAGGCGCGGACACCTCTGATTATTTCCGGACAGAGCGGAAAATCGACAAGGATCTATGAAGTCTGCGATGTTTTTGCAAAACAGCTGGAACAGGGCGAGGCTTCCGGAGAGATGACAAAGATGACGGCTCTGATGGGTGAGGAAATCACAGAAACCGGAGATTTTATCGTCAATGAAAAGGATAAGATTGTTACCCTGACGGAGCAGGGTGTCAAGAAGGCGGAGAAGTTCTTCCATATTGATAACCTGTCAGACGCAGATAACCTTGAGATTCAGCATGGCATCGATCTGGCTCTTCGCGCAAACTATCTGATGCACAAGGATCAGGATTACGTTGTCAAGGATGACCAGGTACTGATCGTCGATGATTTTACCGGACGTATTATGCCGGGCCGCCGTTATTCCGACGGACTGCATCAGGCAATTGAGGCAAAGGAGCATGTCAAGGTCAAGCAGGAATCCAGAACTCTTGCGACAATTACCTTCCAGAACTTCTTCAATAAGTTTGATAAGAAGTGCGGTATGACCGGTACTGCAGCGACTGAGGAACAGGAAGTCCGTGATATCTACGGAATGGATGTCGTGACGATCCCGACAAATAAGCCGGTCATTCGTGTGGATTACAATGATGTGGTATTCAAGACCAAGAAAGAAAAGTATCACGCGGTTGTGGAAGCGGTCAAGGAAGCTCACGCAAAGCATCAGCCGGTTCTGGTCGGTACCATTACGATTGATGTGTCCGAGCATATTTCAAAGCTTCTGAAGAAGGAAGGCATTCCGCATAATGTGTTGAATGCGAAGTACCATGAACTGGAAGCTGAAATTGTAGCCCATGCCGGTGAAGCGGACGCGGTCACAATCGCGACAAACATGGCAGGCCGTGGTACCGATATTAAGCTGGATGACGAGGCAAGAAAGGCGGGCGGTCTTAAGATCATCGGTACGGAACGCCACGAATCCAGACGAATTGATAACCAGCTGCGCGGTCGTTCCGGCCGTCAGGGAGATCCGGGCGAGTCACGTTTCTATATTTCCCTGGAAGATGACCTGATGAGACTGTTCGGTTCCGAACGTCTGATCAAGACATTTGAAGCACTCGGTGTGCCGGAAAATGAACCGATCGAGCATAAGATGCTGTCATCTGCGATCGAGCGGGCACAGAGAAAGATTGAAAGCAATAACTTCGCAATCCGTAAAAATCTTCTTGAATATGATCAGGTCAACAATGATCAGCGTGAGATTATTTATGAACAAAGACGCAAGGTTCTTGACGGAGAGAACATGCGTGACCAGATCTTCGGTATGATGAATGCCGTTGTGGACCGCAAGGTGGATACAACGATCAACGAGGATCAGGAAAGCGAAGACTTTGATCTGAATGAACTGAATCGTGTGCTTCTTCCGATCATTCCTCTGAAGCCGATTACGGAAGAGGAAGTAAAGGGAATGAAGCGCGAAGAGCTGAAACAGCATCTGAAGGAAGAAGCTGCAGCTCTCTATGAGCAGAAGGAAGCCGAATTCGAGAAGGCATTCCCGGGCCAGGATCAGCTGCGTGAACTCGAAAGAGTCGTACTCCTTCGTGTCATCGATGCGAGATGGATGCAGCATATCGATGATATGGAGCAGCTGCGCCAGGGCATCGGCCTGACTGCCTATGCACAGCACGATCCGAAGGTTGAATATCGTGTGACCGGCTTTGAAATGTTCGAGGATATGACCCGGATGATTCAGGAAGAGACAATCCGTGTCCTCTATCATGTCCGTCTGGAGCAGAAGGTAGAACGTGAGGAAGAGCCGAAGAATATCAGCACGAACCGCGGAGAAGATGAGTCTTTGAAGAAAGAGCCTGTAGTTCATAAGAAAAAGAAGATTTATCCGAATGATCCGTGCCCGTGCGGAAGCGGAAAGAAGTACAAGAACTGCCACGGAAGACCTGGCATGCCGCCGCTGGAAGGATATGAATCATAATAGAAGCTGCTGCGGATAATCTGTCTCAGACAGACTGTGCAGTTTCTGATGTAATAGCATGACGAGAAAAAAGAGGAGTGAAAATCAAATTTTCACTCCTCTTTTTATACACTTTTATACAGGCTCTGAAATCGATCAGACTTACATTGCGTTTGAATTGCTGCCGCTTTTTTATTTCAGTTTGATATTCTTCAGCAGGGATCCGAGATTTGTGGTCAGTTCCGGTTCCTTTGGAAGGACAACCTTCTCTTCGGTCACCTTTTCCGCAGCAGCTTCCGGTGCCTCTTCCACAGCCTTCATGGAAAGGGAAATTCTACCGTCCTTGACGGAAAGAACTTTGACTTTAACCTTCTGTCCTACTTCAAGCATTTCCTTCGGGCTCTTCAGTCTCTTTGTATTTGTAATCTGAGAGATGTGAACCAGTCCGTCTACGCCGTCAGCAAGAGAGACGAATGCTCCGTAAGGCTGCAGTGACTGAACTGTACCTTCCGTGATCATGCCTTCCTTGAGGTTAGATACGAATTCTGCGCGTTCCGCGTCACGCTTCTCACGAAGAAGATCCTTGCAGCCGACGACGAGACGCTTCTTGTCCGGATCTGCCGTGATTACTCTGCCTTCAACTGTCTTTCCGACGAATGTGGAAAGGTCCTCGACATAGCTTAAGGACAGCTGGGATGCCGGAACGAAAGCACGTACGCCATCAAGATATCCGACAACGCCGCCCTTGACAGCTTCGGTAATCTTCAGGCTGACTGTTGTCTTGTCTTCAAGTTCCTGCTGGAACTTCTTCCATGCAAGTTCATCCTCTGCTTCTCTTCTGGAGAGGAGAACACGGCCCTGCCCGTCGTCCATGCGAAGGATGACTGCCTTTACGGGATCACCGGCGTGAACATCATTTTTAATGGAAAATGACGGATCAGCGGAATAATCCAGAAGACGAATGACACCCTCTGAATAATACTGAAGATCTACAATGACCTCCGACTCAGTCGTACCTGCTACAGTACCTTCCACAAGATCGCCGACCTTGAGCTCTCTCATGGATTTGTCCAGAACGTCCTTGTAATCGTCCATGGATTCTGTTACTTCATTTGTTTTTACTTCTTCTGCCATCATGAACCTCTTATTTTATAAAAATTGATTCCGTCATAAGACCTGACTTAGCCGGATTCTGTCTATTAGTGTAACATATTTTAAGAAGTTTGAGATCATCAATCGTGGATTTCAGTGCAATTGTCTTTGAGTATAGATTCTGTTCACAGGCCATCACACCCGCATTCATAAAAAAATCTTAAATTCAAATTTTTTTATTCATGCGGGTGCGCTGACTGTATCAGTTCATCAAGAAGTAATCTGTCTTTATCTTATAAACAAGTTTAACGATTCAGACAGATTGCTTCTTGACGGCCTGTGAACAGTAAGCGAGTGTACGCAAATGATTGTACTGTGATAGAATAGAAAAAACGAAATATATGGATGAGGAATGGAGAAAATGCATATTTTAAATGGAACGTATATCGAGAAGGAATTTTCCGATCAGGGTGTGGAATGCTATCGACTGAAGGGAAAGGAATTTCTGAACGAATATTATATCGTATCGGAAGCAGAGACGAGAAAACTTCTGAGCACGCCGGAAATTGTGGGATATGAGGTGTACCGCTGTCTGCTGCCGGCCACATCCCAGATGATGTACTATTTCAAGGATACGGGACGGGTCACAGCAGCCAATATTCTGTCGATTCTGCGAGGCGCCTTGAATTATCCGCTGGAGGAAAGCTGCTACAGGGAGCACATCCGGGTTCACGATATCAGCTTTCTGTCCAGCGAACGCATTTTCAATCAGAATGAAGAAATCACCGGACTTGAAATTAAATACAGCAAGCTCACAATGGTGCCGGACAGCACACTTCTGATCGGGGACATTATCGCGTCGGGGCAGACGCTTGTGCAGTGTCTGGATTATGTCATTGACTATTACAGAAAAAACGGTGCCTCTCTCCGTAATATTATTATTTTTACGATCGGCGGAACACGCGGTATAGAAATCCTCGAAGAACTTTCCGCGAAGATACGCACCTTCTGGCCGGAGTTTGAAGGCTTTATTGTGGTGTATTACGAGGGCATTTTCAGTACCTATGAGGATCAGGGCGTTTCCGGAATCAATGTGCCGGACGTGGATTTTTACTGGAAGAATGGAATCGTGGCACCGGAATTCCGGAAAGAGGTTCTGGCCTCGAGGGATCCTGTCTTTGAAAAATGTGTGATCTATGACGGCGGGGCAAGACGTTACGAGATTCATGAGCACATCGAAGAGGTGCTCGGGTTCTGGAATCATATGCTGGAGAGGGCGGATAAGATTGACTTCCAAAAGCTGACTGAAGAAAAGCTTGGGCATGAGATTCCGATTTCCTATGAGGAGTGGCTGGATGTGAACCACTATGGACGCCTGTCAGCGGATAAAACGCGTTGGCTCTATCGTCAGGAGCAGGGATTTGTAGAGAGCCTTCAGGGGGTGACACTCCGGGAGATCGCGGAGCACAGAATTGTGGAATTCACATCGGTATTGCATAAATATATCCTGTAAATACAGCAGAGGAGGAAGCACATGGGACTTATCAGAGCAGCACTCGGATCGGCAGGCGGCGTTATGGCCGATCAGTGGAAGGAGTATTTTTATTGTGATTCTTTGCCGGAAAATGTTCTGGCGGTGAAGGGCAAAAAACGTGTTTCAAAACGAAGCAGTAACAGACACGGAAATGAAAATATCATTACAAACGGTTCTGTGATTGCGGTGGCTGACGGGCAGTGCATGATACTTGTGGATCAGGGAAAGGTCACGGAGCTCTGCGCGGAGCCGGGAGAATTTGTCTACGATGCCTCAACGGAGCCGTCGATTTTTGACGGCAATCTCGGAAAAAGCATCCTGAAAACATTTCAGAATATCGGGAAAAGATTCACGTTTGGAGGGGAAGCTCCGAAGGATCAGAGAATTTATTATTTTAATACAAAGGAGCTGACCGGTAACAAGTACGGCACTCCGAGCCCGGTTCCGTTTCGCGTAGTGGATCAGAGAGCGGGCATCGATATTGACATTTCCATCCGCTGCTTCGGAGAATACAGCTATCACATCTGTGACCCGATTCTTTTCTATACCAATGTGTGCGGAAATGTGGAAGAGGATTATACAAGAGACCGCATTGACGGACAGCTGAAATCCGAGCTTCTGACAGCGCTTCAGCCGGCGTTTGCGAAAATCTCCGCTATGGGAATCCGCTATTCGGCGCTTCCGGGACATACGGCGGAAATTGCGGATGCTCTGAATGATGTGTTGAGTGACAAATGGCGCAATCTTCGCGGTATCGAAATTGTGTCTGTCGGAGTATCGAGCGTGAAGGCTTCGGAAGAGGATGAGCAGATGATCAAGGAAATGCAGCGCAATGCGGCATTCCGAGATCCGACGATGGCAGCGGCTTATCTGACAGGTGCACAGGGAGCTGCCATGCAGTCTGCGGCAAAAAATGAGGGAGCCGGAGCAACAGCAGCTTTTATGGGAATGAACATGGCCGGTCAGGCAGGCGGCAATATTCAAAACCTCTATCAGATGGGAGCACAGCAGGGATCCGCTCAAAGTGCACAGCAGCAGAGTTCACCCACAGGCCAAAATACGAGTGGAGTATCAGAGGGCGGTGCCGAGGGCGATACCTGGACCTGCCCGAATTGCGGGACAAGCGGGCAGACAGGAAAGTTCTGCAGCAACTGCGGAAAGCCAAGACCGGTAAAGACACTGAAGTTTTGCCCGAACTGCGGATACAAAATAGAAGACCCTGCGCATCCGCCAAAGTTCTGCCCGAATTGCGGACAGAAACTTTGAAAAATGTACTGGAATGAAATGCAGGAACATGGTGACTGCTAACCGTTGGGATTGAGGAAACATTACGGCAGGTGCCGGGAAGGAGGAAGGCGTATCGTATGCCATCTCAGGTTACAAATTATCAGTGCCCCGCGTGCGGCGGTCCGCTGCATTATGATGAGAAAACAGGAAAACTTACCTGTGACTACTGCGGGTCAGCCTATACTCCTGAAGAAATAGAACGTTATTATGCGGGACAGAATCAGAAGGCGGAGCGGGAGGCGCAGTCATCTAAACGACAAAAAAATGAATGGGATACGTCTGACCTCACCGATGACTGGGGCAATGACGCGAATAAAATGCGGATGTATACCTGCCCTTCCTGCGGCGCAGAGCTGATACTGGATGAGACAACCGGTGCGTCAAGTTGTCCTTACTGCGGTAACCCGACGATCATTCCGGGACAGTTTTCCGGAACACTGAAACCGGACTATGTATTGCCTTTTGAGTTGAGTCATGATGATGCAGTTGCGGCACTGAAGAAATTTTATAAGGGGAAGCCGCTTCTTTCGAAGACATTTACCAATGAAAATCATATTCAGGAAATAAAGGGAGTGTATGTGCCGTTCTGGCTCTTTGACGGAGAGGCCGAAGGAGAGGTGCATTTTCATGCGGAAAATGTGAGAACCTTCATTGCAGGAGATGATCAGGTGACGGAAACTGATCATTATGAAGTGACTCGCGGAGGAACATTATCCTTTGAGAAAATACCGGTAGATGCATCAAGCAAAATGCCGGATGCCTATATGGATTCCATTGAGCCGTTCAATTATTCGGATCTCAAACCGTTTTCACTTTCCTATCTGCCGGGATTTCTGGCGGACAGGCATGATGTGAGCGTAAAGGACAGTGCGGAACGGGCGGACAGCCGATGCGCAGGATCGTTTGTGGAAGCTTGTGAGCAGTCCGTCTCAGGCTACGGAATGAAGCAGGTGACCGGACAGGATGTTCGCATAAAGAGAGGGAAAGTTCACTACGGCCTTCTGCCCGTCTGGATGCTGCATACAAGATGGAAGGAAAAAGATTACCTCTTTGCAGTGAACGGGCAGACCGGAAGAGTTGCGGGAGAGCTGCCGGTGAGTATCGGAAAGGCAATCGGATACTTTGCGGGAATTGCGGCATCGATTATGGCGGTGGGATCGGCAATTGCGCTTTTGCTTGTACGGTAAAAATGCCATAGTTGTCGGCGAGCATTCGTATGTGACAAGTATGCTGACATTTACTGCATGATTCCGGAAACAAAGAAAGTTTAGGAAGAGAGGAATGAGATGAGGAATAAAGTAATCACTGTCGCGGCAATGATTCTGAGCATCCTTTTGCTTCCCGTATCAATTTTTGCAAGTTCATCCGCTCCGAGCAGCGGAACTTCAGCAAAGCTTCATTATGTGACGGATTCTGCAGGTATTCTGACGGAAGAGGAAGATACATCCCTTGAGGCACAGGCAGAGAAAACATCCGAACAATATGGTGTCGGTGTTTACATTATTACTGTGGATAATTATGAGGATTCCGGATATGAGGGAGCATATGAGGCGGCTTCCGGGATGTATCAGGTCTACACACTCGGTGAGGGCAGTGAACGAAACGGGATTCTCCTCTTTCTGAGCATGGACAATCGGAAGTGGGCGATGTTCTGCTATGGAAAGAAGGCCCAGTACGCCTTTCACAGTTACGGTCAGGAGCAGCTGGAAGATACGTTCCTCGACAACTTTCGGGAAAATGACTGGTACGGAGGATTCGGTAACTACATATCTTCCTGCGACCAGTACCTGGAAAAGGCCGAAGCGGGACATCCCGTCAGAAAGAGTGCGGGGCCTTACCTTCTTCTGGTACTTGCAATCGCACTCATTACGGCCGCTGTGGTCGTGGCGGTTATGGTTTCCATGATGAAAAATGTGAGAATAAAGTCATCTGCAGACGCCTACACAACCGGTGGCCTGAAACTGACGGTGAAGCAGGACCGCTTCCTGCGAACGGACGTGATCAGAACAAAGATCAAAAGAGATCCGCCGCCCGATGCCGGAGGCGGCCACATGGAATCCGGAGGCGGAGGCACCGGAAGGAGCGGAAGCTTCTGAGAAAGTTTTGATATTCAAATAGGTTCTAAGGCCACTGAGGCAAACTCCCTGCAGAAAATCCTTAGCAAGCGTGCGAAATCTCGCAAGAATCGTGCCGGCCGGAGATCCGCCGACGCTTCAATGGCGGTCGGAGGCCGTGCAAATGATTCGCAGTGAGATGAGCAAAGCGCAGCGTGTTTTCGCAGAGAGTTTGCCTCAGAGACCGTTTTTTATAGCTGTATAAAAAAGGTCTTTTTCAGAAACTTCCGCCACCCGAGCACTCTCTCCTTCATCCCTTTCACATCCAGCACCCCGTATGCGAATCCCTTTCGGATCAGTTCCTCCGGTACAAATTCATCATATTTGTCGAAGACCGGCACCTCTTTGGGATAGACGAGTTCCAGCGGATCGAAGTCCTGATCGGCTTCTTTCGTGACGATTTCATAGAATTCATCCCGGCTTGCTTTCATTGTAAACTGCATATAGTAGGGTCTTGAAGGATCGAGTCCCTTGAGCCCGAGCCGCTTTTTACAGCGAATCTTCAGAAAACGCTCGAGGGCAAGGAATGCGTAACTTCCAAGCCAGGGGAAGAGCGCCCACATATTTCCGCCCAGATGAATCAGTGGCTCCTGTTCCATTCCGGCTTTTCGAAAAGCCGCGCGGGCTTCTGCAAGACGGGCCCTTGCATGCGGCATCAGATAAGGATACTCCTGATCTTCCGATAATGCCTGGTGCATCCGTTCCAGAATTCTTGTATTGATATCTCCCGGAACATCGCCGAAATAGGCCGGAATGTTTCCTTTTACCAGTGTGCAGTACACAACCCGTTTCTTATGATCCACATCATCTACAATCCAGACCCGACCGGCGATGGCGATCTTGTCCCCGACTGGCGGCGGTTTGACAATTGTGCCGAGTTCTTCTGATCCGGCCCGGACAGAGTATTCGATATTTTCCTGAAAAACCGCATAGAATTTGTAATTATTGGTGATTCGTTCACCGGAAAGTCCTACGATGAGTCCTCCGTTTTCCGTCTGATTGATATGATCAATTTTCAGCAGATGCCGAAGAAGAATCCGGTAATCCTCAGGAGAGACATTTCGAAATGCGGACAGTGTGAGAACTCTGGAAGCAAGTTCCGCGGGTGTCATTTCCCCGGAAGAAGCCAGGGTACTCATGGTCTGATGATAAAGGAGACTGTATGGAAGTCTGCCTGTTTGGGGAGGTTCCACAAAGCGTTCCTCGAGATAAAGCTGGACCAGTGCGATTCCCTGAATGAGATACCATGGAATCATCTCCGGCAGCATGGCGCGGGGTTCCGGATGATCCTCCCGCATGACAAACCACATTTCCGATGGATTGCCGCGCCGTCCCGTTCTTCCCATACGCTGCAGAAAGCGTAAACGGGGCATCGATCTGAAAGGCCCGTTCAAGCCGGCCGATATCGATACCGAGTTCAAGGGTGGCGGTGGCGCAGACGGACATCAGGGAGTCATCGTCCTTCATTTCCTCTTCCGCACTTTCCCGATAGGAGGCCGACAGGTTTCCGTGATGGATCAGAAAACGGTCAGGCTCATGATTGGCCTCACAGTATTGCCTGAGATTCTGACAGACCGCTTCGCATTCTTCCCGAGAATTGGTGAAGATGAGACATTTCTTTCCGCGGGTATGTTCAAAGATATAGGCAAGTCCCGGATCTGCGGCCTTTGGAGCCTGATCAGTCGGAGCTTCTTCAACGGGCATGGATATCTCGGAGAAATTCTCCTGACCCTTGTCATCTTCACCGGCCTGGGGGTCGGTATTATAGAAATGCTCCATCGAAAGATGCCAGACTTCTTTTTCTCCTTTGAATTTCGGAATGATAGTTTTTCGACCGCTTCCGGCGGCAAGAAATTCGCCGGCGGCTTCCGGATTGCCGATCGTTGCGGAAAGTCCGATCCGCCGCGGATTGCAGCCGGCAAGACGGCAGAGACGCTCGATGAGACAAAATGTCTGAAGTCCCCGGTCGCCCCGAAGCAGAGAATGAATTTCATCGATGACGATAAAGCGAAGATCGTGAAAGAGAGACGGAATTTCCATATGCTTATTGATCATGAGAGATTCCAGTGACTCCGGCGTGATCTGAAGAATGCCGGATGGCTTCTTTAAAAGTTTTCGCTTTTTGGATTGAGACACGTCTCCATGCCAGCGGGTGACTCGGATGCCGGCTTCCTCACAGAGGTCATTTAATCTTTCGAACTGGTCGTTGATGAGAGCCTTCAGGGGAGCGATGTAAAGTACACCGACGCTTGCGGAAGGATTCTCATCGAGGAGCGTCAGAATCGGAAAGAACGCGGCCTCCGTTTTTCCGGATGCGGTTGATGCCGTCAGGAGTACGTTATCGTCCGTTCCGAAAATGGCTTCTCCGGCAGCATTTTGTACGCCCCGGAGTGTCTTCCAGCCGGAGCGGTAAATATAATCCTGTATAAAAGGAGCATATCTGTTGAAAATATCCATGAGCTGAATTGTCCTCTTTTTGAGGGAATGTACAGCCTTGGAAGAGAAACTCTCTGCGAAAATACGCTGCACTTGCTAAGGATTTTCTGCAGAGAGTTCTGTTCCCGCGGCTTTTCGTTTCTGGCCGTTTCCTATACTGTACACACCATGACTTTAGTCAATTACAGGGTGAAGGTCGCAAATTGATCCTCTGTCTGATCGGAAACCGCCTCAGACTTTGTGTAGGTGAATTCATCGGATGCCAGCAGGTCACTGATCTTCATCTCCGGATGCTGATACAGAAGATCCAGCAGTTCGATAAAGTCCCGGATGATTTCACGCGGCGTAATGTTCCGGTCGGCTCCGACCCGGTCATACTCGATTTTAATAAACTGCGCCAGATCCTCATCGGTAAGATGGGATTCATATCCGTAGAGATCTGCATGCATGGAGGCGAGTTTTCCGCACAGTACGAGCATTTCCTCCGGAGTCAGAGGTTCAAGCCGGATCACCGGCGCAAGCAGGTCCCGAGCTCCGGGCTTTGAGAATTTTCCTTCCGAAAGACGTGACCGGAGGGCTTCATAACTGTAAATTCCGCGGCGCTTATCTTCCAGAGCCTGCGGTGTCGAGCCCATGATGATGCCGAGATATTTTGCCTTTCCCTGCAGAGTGTCATTGTACATCGTCAGTATTTTCTCATAATTATACTGACGGGAAATGGCATTGGGGATCTTATAGATATTGACCAGTTCGTCGATCATAATCATCATGCCGGAATAGCCTGCCAGACGGAAGAAAAGAGCAAAAACCTTCAGATAATCGTACCAGTCATCATCGGAAATGATAATATTGACACCCAGATCTTCCTTTGCTTCGCGCTTTAACGTATATTCGCCGCGGAACCAGCGGACAACCTTCATCTTTGTATCAGTATCGTCCTCAATATAGGCGTGATAGTACATGGACAAAAGTTTTGCAAACTCAAAACCATGGACCAGTTCGCTGACAGCTGAGGTGACGGCATAGATTTTCCGGTCAACAGCTTTTGTAAGTTTCGGATCACCGGGAGTAAGTCCTGTTTCCCGGGCAGCCTCGGACTGTACATTGTTGATCCAGCGATCAAGAACGAGAGTCAGAGCGCCGCCTTCAGGCTTTGTCTTGGTCGCAAGATTGCCGATAAGTTCCCGATAGGTTGCAAGCCCCTGCCCCTTTGTTCCCTGGAGCCGCCGTTCCGGTGAGAGATCCGCATCGAGAACGATGAAGTTCTTGTCCATCACATAATTGCGGATCGTCTGAATCAGGAAACTTTTCCCGGAACCATAGCGTCCTACGATAAAGCGAAATGATGCCCCGCCTTCTGAGATGATGTCCACATCGTGAAGAAGGGCTTCGATTTCATTTTTCCGTCCGACTGTAATATAGGGAAGTCCGATACGCGGAACGACGCCGCCCTTCAGAGAATTTAAAATCGTCTGGGCAATCCGCTTCGGAACCTTTTTCTTTTGCTGTGCCATTGAAATTATGTCTCCTTTTGAGAAAGATGTATGTATATATTTTCCCGCGAATAAGCAAATCGGTTAAGAAACACCCAACAACTCTTTGACATCTTCCCGATAATCTTCCACAAGTTCAATCCGGTCGTCATTGCATTCCAGTACGCTGTCACCGATTTCATCAAAAAGCGCTTCGTTAATCGTATCGGTTACAACGGAGGGCATGAGATGATGTGCCTTTATATCTGCATCGATGGACTCTCCCCTCAGAAGCTTTTTCAGAATCTGAAGATACATGGCGTCGAGACCGTCAAAACTTTCTTCTGCGGCATCCGTATCGATATCTGACGAAGAAGCTTCCTGGGAAGGATGACTCTGCGCGTAAGAAAAAGTTTCGGGTTCTTTTACAGATACTGCTGTAAAGGATACCGCAGGAGCCGATTCGGCGAATAGACCGCTGTCCGGCGGGGCTCCCTTTTCTTCTTCGGTCAGAAGACTGTCCCTGGTGATGGCGGCATCGGAACGGATTTGCCCGAGCTGAGAAAAATCGATCGAGATCTTCGGCCGTGCAGCCTCTTTTATTTCCTGGATATCCTTTTGTATCACCGCATTAATAAACGGATCAGCCCAGGCTTCGGACTCTTTCTGACGCAGGTAGTGACCGGTTTTCAGATATCTTCGAAGCAGACGGTCTGTCTCGTGTAAAAATCCGTGCAATCTGTCATGGTCAAAATACAGTGCCTCATAACGTGTTTCATACCAGTTTCCGCTTTGGCAGTGATACTGCCTGCTTTCGTCAAGAATAAAAGAGGTGTCAGGATGAGGCGTCTCTTCCAGAAAGATGGCGTTGCCCAGCGGATGCCAGACACAGGCCAGGCGTTTTCCGAAAAGAGCGGTGAAGAGGTCTGTGTCATGACTTTTTACGTACTCCTTTTGTGCCTCGCGCCATACAGAGGCAAAAAGGTGTCTGCCCCTGTCTCCGGTCTTTGTGATTGCAGAGGATGTGGAAATCTTATCTTTATCAAAAGAGCTGAGAGCTGAAAATATCTCCTCATCCGTGTGCGCATCCGGATTCCGAAGGACCGCATACTGTTCATCCTGTCTTACGATATCCGGATCGGCACAGGAACGAACCGTCTGTATCGGAAGATTTTTCATGATGGAAAATTCGAACATCCAGCGATGCAGATTTTTCTTCATAGAGATATCGCCGATACCGGAATCAAGGAATCCTGTTTCAAACTCCCGCATTTTTTTGAGACTGTCCTCAGGCGAGGACGCGCCTATGCCATTTAAAAGTTCATAAAGATAAATGTAGGCAAGGGATGTTGCAATCGGATGAAATGTGCCTCTTCGGATTTCCGCTCTCCATGTAAAATATCCGCGCAGCTGCGGGAGATTGAGATCATGATACGTGGGGAAAAACCGTATGAAATATCCGTTCCATGGCGCATTATCCTCATAGTTTTCCATGAACTTTCCCTGCCTGAGAAAATTCCTGCATTTTTCCTCAAAGGAATAATTTCCGTATTGATACAGCTGCCGCATTTTCATAATTTCCACAGGAATCTGAAGAGACCCGGAGGAGATAACTGTCGGATCGTCGGAAACTGTATTAGAGATGTGGGATGCAGAGTCCTCGTTAGGAGTAGAAAGAGTGTCCTGCCCCTTATTTGTCTGTGAGCTTTTAATAGGAACGTCGGGATTCTTAAATGTGTGAGTGTAATGAGCAGAAGAAGATGTGCGGTCTGCAGGTGCAGTACTTCTGACCCGACGGGGCGGAATCGAAGTGCCGTGAAACACCAGAGAGCGCTTCTTTTCATCAGACGACTGCTCCTCTTTTTTCGGAGAATCATCCAGGGTGATCGAAAAATTCCACTCTGCGCAGTCTTCCACAGCTTTGTCGAGGAGATGATACACTTCCGCTTCATTTGTATCGTCTTCTATCACAAGTCCCGTCCAGTCGGATCCCCGCTTCAGAAAAGGCCTTGTCATCTGTATGCCTTCCGACATATCGGAAAGGTCCGGCTTTCCGCAGCGGATATCGGCACGCTGAATGCCGGTTCCGCTTTCGGGATCCCATTCATAGATGAGGAGCGCAACCTGCCGTCCGGTTTTCGGCTCGACCAGAACGGAAATGCCGGGATACTCGGGCCATTGAAACTGCTCTTCCATATGAAATTTTTCCCTGGCATATGCTGCAAGCTGCGAAAGATCCAAGAGACGCTCCTTTGCAATAACATTGTTTCGTATTTTGAAAACATTCTAGCAAACGTATGTTCAAAGGTCAATTGTGCGCCGAGACCTTCCATCCCCGCGACCGACTACGAAGCTTTTATTATACATTATAACCTCCGCTTATGTTTCGATAGAAGAAAGGCATTTCCCGAAAAGAACTTCCCGCCTTATGATGAAACCATCGAAAAAGTAGGAGAGGTTTAGCGATGAATGCAAAGAAGATACCGGCAGTGACGCTTTCAAACGGTGTGAAGATGCCGCAGATCGGCTTTGGTCTTTTCCAGATCAGAGATTATGACGAATGCAGAAGGTGTGTCAGCGAGGCAATATCCTGTGGCTATCGCCTGTTTGATACGGCCGCGGCATATCTGAATGAGGATGCTCTGGGAGATGCCGCAGCGGAGAAGATAAAGGACGGAACTGTAAAAAGAGAGGATCTTTTCCTTACGACAAAAGTATGGCTTCAGGATTTCGGTGAAAAAGAAACCGAAGAGGCCGTGAAGCTTTCGCTTCGGAAACTGAAGACTGACTACCTGGATCTGGTACTTCTGCACCAGCCGTTCGGTGATTGGAAGGCGGCCTGGAAGACACTGGAGAAACTTCAGAAAGAAGGGCTGATTCGGGCTATCGGTACGTCCAACTTTACGGAACAGAAGATGGCGGAACTGCTTGCATTTACGGATGAGACACCGCAGGTCAATCAGATTGAAATTCATCCGTTTTACACGGAAGGAAACTACACGGAGAAGCTGCGCAGTGAGAACATTCAGCCGGAGGCCTGGGGACCATTAAATGAGGGGCAGCGGCACATCTTTGAAAATACGGTTCTGACGGAAATCGGTAAAAAGTATGGAAAGAGTGCTGCGCAGACGGCGCTTCGCTGGAATCTTCAGAAAGGAAATGTGATTATTCCGAAGGGAACCAGAAAAGAACATATGGAGGAAAATATCGACATTCTGGATTTTGAACTGACCCCGGAGGAAATGACAATGGTGAGTTCCCTGGATCTCGGACACAGCGAAATTATTGATTTCAGCAGTCCGGCAACGGAGCGGCTTCTTATGAAGCTTAAAATTCATAAGTAAACTCGTAAAAATGCACAATTTTAGCAGCTAAAATCTGTGAAAAAAGCGTATAACCGCTGGGAAACAAAAGAAAAGAGGAAATTCGGTGCGGAGAATCACCGGATTTTCTCTTTTTTACTTTATTAAATTAGGAAAGATTGCATATTTTACTTTCCTTCTATACTGATCTGTGGTATAACGAAATACAGTCGGACTTTAACGCGGTGATGCGTTAAGATCGAAAACGGAGTTTTTGTATGGCAGAAGTTTGTTTAAGCAGTCAGCATCCTCTTTCGGCGGATGAAATCGCACGGGACCGGAAGACGGTCAAAAGATATGACCAGTGCGGACTTGGAAAAAAAGGCATTTACGTACCGGGAAAGATGAGGCCGAGAAAATACTGTATTCCGTATGAAGCAGTAACTTGTGTATTCAGACGTGTTGCGGTAAGTCCCGGATCAGGAAAGGCCTTCCTGACACCGATCCTATATATAGTGATCCGCTATGATGACGGAAAGGAGAGCCAGAATCTTTTCCGTTACATGGATGATGCGGATAAGATGTTAAAACAGCTTTCCGATGAGCATCCGGAAATATCCCAGCTGTCTCCGGAGGGAGAAAGAAAAAAGGCAGAGCAGGAAAAAAGAGAAGCAGAGCTTCAAAGCGGAGAACTTTCGTCATCTGCAGCAAGAGCAAAGGGAAAACTCGTAAGGGCAAAAGAAAAACTGGAGAAACGTCCCGGTCTTTCCGACAGGCTGGCAGGAGTGGCCCGTGTGAAACGGCGGATTGACCTGATCAAACCGGGATATACAGCATTGGCTGTGGGACTGCTTGCAGGGGGCGCTGTACTTGTCCTGATCGGATTTTTACTTGCGCTTTCGGGGGACAGAAGCAGCCGAACGATTCTTATCCTGCTGATCGGATTTGCTCTCCTTTTTATTATGGGCAACAGTAAGGTACTCCCGACCAGGAAGAAAAATAAAAAGGCGCTGCAAAAAGATTATGATAAAGCGATACGGGATATGACAGCTTACCTTGCGGAAGGCGAGGAGAAGTTTCCGATCGATCCGCATTATGCGCATCCTTATACCTGCGATCGCCTGATCCGTATTCTGGAGGAACACAGAGCCGAAAATATTGATGACGCAATGGCGATCCTCAAAGAAGACTTGAAGTCGATGGACAGCAGTGTGGCTCTTTCAGGAGATGATTATAAACAGGTCGTGACGATTAAGCCTTTGTTTACGGTTTGCGGATATCAATACGAATAATGTTGTGTTTTATAAAGAATGTGAACCGGTCAAAACGATCTCCCGGATGCATTGAACGACGGGAAATCTGTTTTGCCGACCAGCATGACAATTCACTATACACCATATTACTATGCTGTATCACGAGAGGGGAAAGGAGACGATATGGCAACATTTATCATTGGACTTGTAATTTTGATCGGGGGCGGCTTCCTGTACGGCTCCTTCTGCGAGCATGTCTTTGAACCGGACGACCGGGAGACACCTGCCTATGCGAAACAGGATGGCATTGACTATGTGCCGATGAAGACCTGGCGAAACAGTCTGATTAATCTTTTGAACATTGCGGGCACAGGCCCGATCATGGGACCGATTCAGGGAATTCTGTTTGGACCGATTGCCTTTCTGGCAATCCCGATCGGAAATGTCATCGGCGGCTCAATGCACGATTATTTCTCAGGTATGATCTGCACGCGTGACGGCGGAACACAGATGCCGGATTTCGTAAAGAACTATACGAATAAAGCCGTGTTTGTTCTCTATGATATTTTTATCTGTGTACTGCTTCTGCTGGTCGGCGCGGTATTTATCTACACTCCGGGCGATATCGCAGCAACACAGCTGTTCGGTTTTGACGGATCCGCCACATCGATTTCCACATGGATTATTTACGCCGTGATTTTTGTCTATTACCTGATTGCGACTCTGTTCCCGATCGATAAAATCATCGGGCGTGTCTATCCGATCTTCGGTGTGATTCTGGTAGTTTCAGCGGTCGGTATTTTCCTTGCGGTCTTTACACACGGCTGGCATCTGACAAATGTATGGGACAGCTGGAATACGGTTGGAAAGTTTGCGGCGGACGGCGGATTTAATTACGGAGCATATTTCGGACCGCATCACTTTATTCCTATTTTCTTCGTGACAGTTGCATGCGGTATTCTTTCGGGATTCCATTCCACACAGACAGCTCTCGTTTCCAGAACGATTGAGTCGGAAAAAGACGGAAGAATGACATTTTACAATATGATGATCGTGGAAGGTTTCATCGCAATGTGCTGGGCTGCAGGAACAATGGCAGTAATCAACATGGGTGCGAATGCCGGTGGTGTGACCATGAAGCTTGCAGCGGATGGAGCAACCTGGCAGTATATGACAAAGATCGGCGGAAAGCTGACGGCTGTTTCCGCAACTTCCGTTGTCGGTGTCATCTGCCGTCAGGCAATGGGCTCGATCGGAGGCAAGATCGCGATCATCGGTGTCATCGTTCTGCCGATCACCTCAGGAGATACGGCGCTGCGTGCGTTAAGACTTACGCTTTCGGATTCTCTGCATATCCGTCAGGATACGTCAAAGAGAAGAATCGCTCTTGCGGTTCCTGTATTTGCTCTGGTGGCAGTGATTCTGGTATGGGCGAAATTTGATGCCAACGGCTTCAATATCCTCTGGAGATATTTCGCATGGTCCAACCAGATGATTTCTCTGTTTGCACTTGCCTGCATTACGATCTGGATGTTCCAGAACAAGAAACAGAAGTATATCTGGATGCCGCTTATCCCGGCAGCCTTCTATGCCTTTGTTACCTGCTCCTTTATCATGAATGCGAAGATCGGCTTCAACCTTCCGTGGACAGGCGCATACATTGTGTCGGCAATTTTTACAATCGTTTATATTGCTGTTGTATGTGTGGCGGGAAAAAAGAGAATGCCGGCAGGAAAAGCGGCAATGTAATTGAATGTGCGGACATATCCGCTGAAAATGTATCCCCGGATCAAATTTGTTTCTTTTGGTCCGGGGATATGTGCTGTAAAGAAATACTGTCATTGCGCGAGATGGCACCCTTGAAAAATGATCGGGGGCCTGTCGGATTTGTGACGGCATAAATGACAATGTTTGTGGCAGCGTAAATGATACTGATGAATCAGAAAGGAAGAAAAATGTCGGATATATTGGAGTTTCTGCAACAGGAGGGAATCTCGGATTCACTGCTTTCGGAGATCAGATCGTTTCGGAAATTTTATAAGGTAAAAGAGGAGACAAAGTCGAGAATCCCGATTCCGCAGTATATGTATTACGGGAACCGTGTATGGGAGGAGGCCATATCCGCCATTTTGTGCGGAGAAAATCTTCTGCTTGTCGGACCGAAGGCGACAGGAAAAAATGTGTTGGCCGAGGGGCTTTCAAGCGCATTCGGAAGACCGGAGTGGGATATTTCACTCTACGTCAATACGGACGCGTCCTCTCTGATCGGAGCAGACACATTTAAGAACGGAGAGGTGACCCTTCGAAAGGGACCGATTCTTCGCTGTGCGGAAGAAGGAGGATTCGGCGTCCTGGATGAGATTAACATGGCAAAAAATGAATCCCTTGCCGTCCTTCACCAGACCCTCGACTTCAGAAGGGCACTGGATGTGCCTGGGTACGGCCGGGTCGAGCTTCATGAGGCAACCCGGTTTATCGGTACAATGAATTACGGTTATGCGGGAACAAGAGAGCTGAACGAGGCTCTGGCTTCGAGATTTCTGATTATCCGGATGCCTGTGATCTCCGAAGAAAATCTGAAACGCCTGATTCTTGATAAATTTCCGGACATACGCGAGGAATACGCGTCGCAGTTCGCAAAGCTCTTTGAAGATATTCGTAAAAAATGCGAGGGTGGCGAGGTCTCCACAAAGTCTCTCGATCTTCGCGGCCTTCTGGCGTCCATTCGTCTGATGAAACGGGGACTTCCGGCTCCGGAGGCTCTGGATCTTGGAATTGTGAACAAGTGCTTTGATGAATATGAGCGGCAGCTTGTGGAGGACATGATTACGGTGCGCTTTCCGGGGGACCTGGGGAAGGAACAGATTTTTCAGTAAAAATATGTCTGGGAACAGTTACGGCTCAGGTATGGCATAAAATTGACGGGATCCAATTATGGCCGGTTGCTCCGGGACGCTTCCGCTCGCTCGTTCTCGCAGCAGTTCTAAATTCATGCTGCGCATTCATTAAGAACTGGCGGAACTCGGACGCCCGGAACAATCAGGCCATGATTGAATCCCTGTATAGTATAGAAATAATCTGTAAAAAGAAACACAATTGCAGATAAAATGACAGAATTGTAATCAGGAAATAGAAAATAAAGTGTTAAAATGAGGTAGTGCTTGAAAATGGCGGAAGTATGTCCCGACATAACAGCGGTTGGAGCAGGGAAGAACCGCCGAAGACAACATAATATTGTATGAGAAGGAGAAAATGTATGAAAGCAAAGTTGGTTGCTTGCCTGACTGCCTTTGCCCTGGCTTTTTCAGGGGGGGGTATCACGGCATTAGCTGATGAAGCACCGCAGAAAACGGAACCTATCGCAACACCGGCTCAAAATGAGAAAACCGGCTTGAATCTGAAAGGTGAGGGAACAGAGAAAAACCCGTATCTTATTCAGACTGCAGATGATCTGGTGAATATGGCAGATTTTCTTAATAGTGGAAAAGCTGCTTCCAGTAATGAAACAGATGCGGGGCACTTTTATAATCAGCATTTTAAGTTAACTACGAATTTGGATTTATCTGGCATCAACAATTGGACACCGATAGGAACGTCCGAAAGCACTTATTTTGCGGGAAATTTTGATGGAGATGGACACATCATCACAGGAGTAAAATGTTATGATCTTGAGGCGGAAGGGCTTTTTGGATATATTGCGAATGGTAATATTTCGAATTTAATTGTGGATAAAGCAGAGATTTCTGGAGAATCTAATAACCGGTCTTTTGCGGGGGCACTTGCAGCAGCTGTTATAAACAGCACGATTGAAAACTGCGAGGTGAGAAATTCTATAGTGGGAAGTTCAAGAACTATTTCGAATTCTCATTTTGCGGGAGGTCTTGTCGGATATGCTGCTAAGGCAACTTTTGAAAAGTGTGCTTCTGTAAAAAATGAAATATCTGTAGATGATGAAGGATATAGTGGAGGTTTTGCCGGCTGCATCGGGATATCTGATGATAGCAGTATGCCGGAATGTTCAAATTTTAATAATTGCTATTCTGCAAATTGTATTATTAGAGGAGGAACTAATAGCGCAGACGGAATGTTTTTGGGCGGATCGCAACTTGAAAACGCAGAGTTAAAGAATTGCTTTGTGTATAACAATACCATTAAAATTGGCAAAAATATTTCTTCATATAAAGGCATTTTCTTACCGGTGAGAGCTTCTTCACATCTTGCACAGTTTACATTTTCAAATTGCTATTACTATGTGCAGGAAAGCACAGATACGTATGAAGATAAAAATTCTGAAGGGAGTAGTCCTGTAAGTAAGGAAGAATTTAAGAAACGAGAATTCGTACAAAAGCTTGGGAACGCTTTTGAGGTATATGATGTAGATGACTATCCGGTACTTAAGCCGGCAGATTCTGATAAAAAATACTATGTAACGGATTGCCAGGGTAAGTACTTTTTCTCTGAAACAGCTGGAGATGGACAACATGTGTACGAAGGCGGATGGCA
>CAYYEB010000011.1:0-21229 GCA_964470725.1 uncultured Lachnospiraceae bacterium
CAATTGTTATTATAGGGATCAGAGGGGGATTTGTCAACAAGTTTTGTCGATTTTTTTATCGCATATTAAAGATTCCCCTAAGCTCGTCGGAACTCGTTTTATCATACCGATAAATTTCTTTCTGTCTTACCAGAATATTTCTCTCCTTTGTCTGTCTCTTCCAAGATAGTTGACAGTATAAAGGGCCGTCTTCTCCTTTACAATCTCCATGACGATATAACTTGGCCTTCGGTTTTCCTGTCTCGGGAAGGTCAGACTTCCCGGATTCAGAACCGTGAGAGCCGGATCGCTTTCATCGATTACCGGAACATGAATATGCCCGTATACCGCCACATTGCAGCCGGCCTTTTCAGCCTCTTTTTTCAGCGTATCCGTCCCATAAGAGACACTGAGCCTGTGGCCATGGGTTACAAAAAGACGGAACTTTCCCAAATCCACAACCTCGCTCATCGGCAGATCCGAGTCCCAGTCATTATTTCCCCGGACAATCGTACAATCCGCATGATATTCCGCAGCAAGCTCCCGTACGTCTTCCTCCTGATCTTCCACATCTCCGCAGTGAATCAGATACTCAAAATTCTCCGTACGCCCGGCAGCTTCCTCCAGGTTGTCCAATCTTCCATGTGTATCGCTGACAATCAGAATCTTCATAGTATTTCATTTCACTTTCCGTCCCTTTTTATGGGAAACACCATTTTCTCTCTCAAGCTCAGTCATTTCGACATTTTCCGGACCTGAAAGCTTTACAGCCTTCCTTCTTCTTTCTCTTTTTCAAGCATATCTCTCATCTTTCGAAGCGCTTTTCCTCTGTGGCTGATCGCATTCTTCTCCTCCGGAGACAATTCTGCCGAGTAGCACCCGCGATCCGGCAGGTAAAAGATCGGATCATAGCCGAAACCGTTCTTCCCCTTTTCTTCGTAGCCTATTGCCCCTTCGAAATTCTCCACGTCCGTCAGCTCCCTTCCATCCGGAAGGACACACGCCATAGCGCAGACAAACCGCGCCGTTCTCTTCTCCATAGGCGCGTCTTTTAAAAGTTCAAGGATCTTCTGATTTTTCACATGATAAGACGTGTCGTGCCCCATCCATCTTGCGGAATAGATTCCCGGCTCTCCGTTCATCGCATCCACCACAAGTCCCGAATCATCCGCCATTGTGATCTCGTGACACACATTTGCGACCGTTCTTGCTTTAATCAATGCATTTTCCAAAAACGTCTTTCCGTCTTCCACAATATCCACATCGATGCCGGCCTGCTTCATGGACACCACCTCGACATCCAGATGCGCCAGAATCTGGCGGATTTCAATCAGTTTATTTTCATTTCCCGTTGCAAAAATTATTTTTGTCATGTTCGACAGCCCTTCACTTTCCAGTATTATCTTTTTTGTCCTCTTGGCGGCTTCGGCCCCATAAACTGATAACAGTACGTCTTCAGCATTCCGTTATAGATCTTCCGGTTCCTGTCCGCCTTTCTTCCGATGTACTTCTCCGCATCCTCATATGAGGTAATGAGAAACATCGACCAGGAATCCAGTCTCCGATACGCATCGCCGATTTCCGTGTACAGCTTCGGCAGCTTCTCCTTCTCTTCAAGTCTTTCCCCATACGGAGGATTCGTAATCAGAAAACCGTATTTTTTTGAATGATGCAGTTCACTGACCGGTCTTGCCTGAAAGTGGATGAGGTCCGCCACGCCTGCCGCTTCGGCGTTCTGACGTGCAAAGCGGACCGCACGCGGGTCAATGTCATACCCCTGTATGTCACACTCCGGGTTCTTTACAACCGTCATACGGGCCTCCTGGCGCGCATCCATCCAGGAATCTTCCGGCACAAGTGTCTTCCACTCCTCCGCCCGAAACTTTCGCTTGCTGCCCGGAGCAATATGACGTGCCATCATGGCCGCCTCAATCGGTATCGTTCCCGATCCGCAGAACGGATCAATGAGAATTCGATCCGGGTGCCAGGGGCTGAGGCGAATCAGGGATGCCGCCAGCGTCTCGGAAATCGGGGCTATCACCGGAGAAACACGATATCCCCGTTTATGCAGTGATGTTCCCGTCGTATCCAGCGCCACTGTGACAATGTCCTTTTTAATCGTCACACGAAGCGGATAGGAAGGTCCGTCTTCAGGGAACCAGGAAATGCCCGTATAAGTCCGCATCCGCTCCACCATCGCCTTTTTCATAATCGACTGCACATCCGACGGAGAATGCAGCCGGCTCTTGACGCAGGAGACCTTTGCGACCCAAAATTTCGCATTTTCAGGAAGCATCTCTTCCCATGGCAATGCCTTTGTCTGATCAAACAGTTCATCGAATGATGTCGCCCTAAAGTGTCCCACATCCAGCAGAATTCTCTCTGCTGTCCGAAGAAACAGATTGGCTCTCGCCACTGCGCTTTCATCTCCCTCGAACGTCACACGTCCGTCGTCCACTTCCCGAATCTTATATCCCAGATCCGTGATTTCCCTTTTTAAGACCGCCTCAAGTCCGAAATGACAAGGTGCAGTCAACGTAAATTGAGCCATTTTCCCCTCTTTTTTCGAATTATTAAGAAACTGTTAAGATTTTTGTTGCAATTTCGGGACCTATCAACTATAATCATTCTCGTAAAAGAATTTACCCTTCAAAAATTTTTTTACAACCCCTTATTAATTATTTATACTCCCCTGAAGAGGCTTTGGTGGCTCCCCCATCGAAGCCTCTTCACTTTTGTCCTATACAGCAAAAAGCAGGGATTCCGACGCATTCCGCCGCACATTCCTGTCTGCCGACAAAATACGTTCAGAATCCCCGTTATTTAACTCACCACCGAAAATCAGTCTTTATGAGCGGACGCATGCTCTTCCTGATCTTCCTTCATCATTTCCTCCAGTGTTCTCCAGCCGAGCTGAGCACACTTCACTCGTGCCGGCATGTGAGAAACATTCTGGAGAGCGGCTGCTTCATCCAGCGACTCAATTTCCTCCTCCGTCGCCTCGCCCTTGATCATTCTGATGAAGATATCTCCGAGTTTTTTCGCCTCGTCTTCGCTCTTTCCGATGATCAGGTCCAGCATCATATCCGCCGATGCCTGTGAAATTGCGCATCCGCTGCCGTTAAATGATCCGTCCGTAATTTTTCCGTCTTCAATCTTCAGCTGCAAATTGATGTCATCTCCGCAGCTCGGGTTCACGCCCCTGAGTACCATTGTCGGATGATCCAGATCGTACTTATGTGTCGGATGAAGATTGTGCTCATTCACAATCTCACGATACATCTGTTTAAGATCCATATCCAAGCTCCTCTCTGACCTTACCGAGGCTCTTTACAAACCTTGCCACTTCCTCCTCGGTATTATAAAAATACAAACTTGCTCTGCATGTCGCATTCACACCCATGTACTGCATCAGAGGCTGAGCGCAGTGATGTCCGGCACGAATGCAGACATGATCCGCATCCAGAATAGATGCTACATCATGCGGATGGCATCCGTCAATATTAAAGGTCACAATTCCGCAATGCTCCTCCGGTTTTTCGGAACCATAGACGGTCACATGCGGCATTTTTTTCAATGCATCGAGAAGTTCCGCCGTCAGAAGATCCTCCTGCTTCCGGATATAGTCAAAGCCCACCTGATTTACATAATCGATGGCTGCACCGAGTCCCACGGCTCCTCCGGCATTGACCGTTCCGGCTTCAAATTTATGAGGAACCTCCGCATAGGTTGCGCTCTCCCGCGTCACGTATTCAATCATTTCTCCGCCGGTCAAAAACGGTGGCATATCCTCCAGAAGTTTCTGTTTTCCGTAGAGGACACCGATTCCCATCGGCGCAAGAAGTTTGTGTCCGGAAAATGCAAAGAAGTCAGCATCCAGTTTCTGCACATCCACAGGCATATGCGGTGCGCTCTGTGCGCCGTCCACCACGATGATTGCGCCGTGACGATGTGCCAGGTCCGCAATCTTTCTGATCGGCTTCGGCTGTCCGAGTACATTGGAAACCTCGGCGATTGCAACAACCTTTGTCTTGTCCGTGATCTTGGAATTCAGTTCCTCGTCCGTATAAGAACCGTCCTTTTCGCACTCCAGCCAGACAAGCTTTGCTCCGTTTTCCCGTGCCACCATCTGCCACGGAAGAATATTACTGTGATGCTCGGTAACGGATACGACGATTTCATCGCCTTCTTTGACATTTGCTCTGCCCCAGCTGTAGGCCACAAGATTCAGAGATTCCGTTGCATTTCGCGTAAAGACAATTTCAGAAGATTTCGCAGCTCCGATAAAGTCCGCTGTCTTCTTTCTCGCATCCTCATAGGCATCAGTTGCCTCAATCGACCATTCATAGAGGCCGCGAAGAGGGTTTGCATTTTCCTTTTTATAAAAATCGCTTACGGCATCCAGCACCTGAATCGGGTGCTGTGTTGTTGCCGCATTATCAAAATAAATGTATTCCGGATCCGCAAGGATCGGGAAGTCCTTTCGAAAGTCATTCATTTTCTGCAAATGCCTCCCTTACAAATCTGCTGATTCTTTCTACAGTCTTTGCATCCGGAATCATGTGTGCGATACTCAAAAGACGTCCCCGCGTCATCAGCATCTCTGCAGCTTCTTTATCAATTCCACGTGTTCCCAGATAGAACATGATATCCTCTGAAAGATTTCCGATGGTTGCTCCATGGCGTCCGTCCACATCCTCTTCCTCAGTCAGGATAACCGGAACCGTCTTGTTCACCACCTTCGGATCGAGAAGAAGCACGTCCTCCTGTTCATCACCGACGGAGCCCTTTGTGCCCTTGCGGAAATCAATCGTTCCGCGGAAAATCTTCGTTGCACGATCCTTCAGAGACCCCTTTACATAAATCTTGCTCGACGTCTTCTTTCCACGCTGCGCAGCAACATAGTTGATATCCATCAGGTGATCCTGATCGGCCATATAGCCCGTATTGACATAAAATTCGGACTTATCTCCCCACTGATCGGCATAGCATCCTGCATAAGTTTTCGCAGCACCCAGTTCCATCTGAAGGAAATCAAAGGTTGCGCCGTTGCCGACGACTGCAGCCGAATCATCAAGGAGAATGAAGCCGCTGCCGAGAAGATTGACCTTCATCAGATGAACCGTCGCACCATCCTCAATGATCACCTTTGTCTCAAATGCCGCATGACCCGCCGCATCCTGATCCGAAACGCTGTTCAGAAGGAAAGTGGATTCGGACCCCTTCTTCGCATAGATGATCTGCTGAGCCGCCGCCTTTGCGCCTTTGCCGAAATCCCAGTTGAGGATTACAGGCTTTGCGAGCTTCTCATTTTCTTCCACAGTATAGATTCTCGTGGTCGGAACCAGTTTTTCAATCAGGTCCGTATAATCCCCGCCAAGTCCTGTTGCAAAATGCTGCTCCTGATAAATTGCCTGCTTTGCCGACACATAGGCTTCTCTTCTGATTCCCCCGCTGAAGGAGTCGGCCCATTTTACCGCCTTCGGCGTCTCTTCCTCAGATACGGAAACCTGTTCTGTATTTTCTTCTTTCAACGATGCCGTATCGGAAACCTCCGGCATCTCATCAAAATTTACAAATGCGCGATTCACACCAAGTCTGTTCCATGTCAGGGAAGGCAGACGGTTGACAATTACGCCGTTCTTTTCCTTATCCATCAGCTCATGCTCCCTTCCATTTCCAGCTTGATCAGGTTGTTCATCTCCGCCGCATATTCAAGCGGAAGTTCCTTGCTGATCGGATTTGCGAATCCCGAAACGATCATAGCTCTCGCCTCATTTTCCGGAATTCCGCGGCTCATCAGATAAAACACGGCCTCATCCGAAATCCGCCCGATCTTCGCCTCATGTCCGACGTCGCAGTTATTTGTCCGGACATCCATCTCCGGAATTGTATCTGATCTGGAAATGTCATCCAGCATCAGTGACTGGCAGTCTACAGAGGACTTTGCATTCTTCGCGCTCGGCATGATCTCAACGGCGCTCCGGAATGTTCCGATTCCGCCGTCCTTGGAAAGGGACTTCGTCGTGACCAGAGAAGAAGTATCCTCACCGATATGCACCATCCGGCAGCCCGTATCGAGATCCTGTCCCTTTCCGGAAAATGTGATTCCGGTATATTCGCAGTCGGCGCCCTTTCCCTTGAGGATTGTAGTCGGATACAAATAGGAAACATGGGAGCCGAAAGATCCGGAAACCCATTCCATACGTCCGCCCTCTTCCACAAGCGCACGCTTTGTGTTCAGGTTGTACATGTTCTTTGACCAGTTTTCAATGGTCGAATAGCGAAGTCTGGCACCCTTCTTCACGTAGAGTTCTACGCAGCCTGCGTGCAGGTTCGCAACATTCCACTTCGGAGCCGAACATCCTTCGATAAAGTGCAGATCCGCGCCCTCGTCTACGATGATCAGAGTATGTTCAAACTGTCCTGCGCCCTTTGCATTTAAGCGGAAGTAGGACTGCAGCGGCATGGAAACGTGTACGCCCTTCGGAACATAAACGAAGGATCCGCCGGACCATACCGCACCGTGAAGAGCCGCGAACTTGTGATCTGTCGGAGGAACCAGCTTCATGAAGTATTCCTTCACCATATCCGCGTATTCGCCGTTCAGAGCCGATTCCATATCGGAATAGACAACGCCCTGTTTTCCAACGAAATCCTGCAGATTATGGTAAACCAGCTCGGAATCATACTGGGCGCCGACGCCGGCCAGATATTCATGTTCTGCCTTCGGTATACCGAGTTTATCAAACGCGTTCTTGATTTCGGTCGGAACCTCATCCCAGGTTCCCTTCATTTTCGTATTCGGACGAACGTAGGTGACGATATTGTCCATATTCAGTCCGTCAATTGGCGGCCCCCAGTTCGGAACCTCCATTTTATTGTATAAATCCAGCGATTTTAAACGGAATTCATGCATCCAGTCCGGATCATGTTTTTCCTCGGAAATCTGATCAATAATTTCAGGAGTCAGTCCGGACTTCACTTTGTAGAAGCCCTTTTCATCATCCTTGAAATCATACATGGAACGGTCTGTACCCTCCAGGTATGCATTGATATCGTCCTTGGAATTGTCAATAGCCGGATCAAAATGGATGCTGCTGTCTTTTACAGATTCACTCATTTGACTTTGCGGCCTCCTCAATAAACTGTTCAAATCCCTTTTCATTGATCTGCTGTACCAGATCTGCTCCACCGGTTGTCACCAGAGAGCCCTTCACCAGGACATGTGTATAATCTACATCAAGAGATTCCAGAATCTTTGCGTTATGTGTGATAATCAGAAGTGCACCATCGGACTTCTTATGATATTCCTCGATACCACGGGATACGGTACGAACCGCATCTACATCCAGTCCGGAATCGGTTTCATCGAGGATGGCAAATTTCGGATTCAGCATCAGCATCTGCAGGATTTCCGCCTTCTTCTTTTCACCCCCTGAAAATCCGACATTCAGATCTCTGTCCGCATAGGACGGGTCCATATCCAGAAGCTTCATCGTCTCTTCCAGCTGTTTCTGGAACTGAATCATCTTGACCGGTTTGCCCGTCTGCTGACGAATCGCATTACGGATAAAGCTTTCAAGGGAAATGCCCGGAACCTCAAGAGGGCTCTGGAAGGACATAAACATTCCGGCTCTTGCACGTTTGTCGGCTGTTTCATGCGTAATATCCTCTCCATTGAAAATGATCTGTCCGTCTGTGACATGGTACGTCGGGTTTCCCATCAGGGTATTGCCGAGTGTGGACTTTCCTGCACCGTTCGGCCCCATGAGTACGTGGGTTTCACCGGCATTGACCGTTAAATTTACATCATGAAGAATCTGTCCCTCTTCAATGCTGACGGACAGGTCCTTTACCTGAAGTAATGAATCTGACATGAATCTATCCTGCCTTTCTGATACATTGCGAAATTGTATGAATTCTTTTCTATAATTTCCGTTTTTTCGCAAATCCGATTAAAAGAGTCGGATTTACTTTTGCTATTCTATCGAAGAGATGGATTGTTGTCAATAGAAAGTCTGTGACAATTCCGAGTAAGTATCTTCCATGAATAAGCGCTTGTGTCATGAATAGTTACGCTATATAAATATAGGTAAGTAGAATGAATTCTCGGATTGTGAAGGAAACGGAGGAACGATCGCTTATGAGCCGAGTCGGAACAGGGTATGATGTGCACAAACTGGTGGAAGGTCGAAAGCTGATTTTAGGAGGTGTGGAGATTCCGTATGAAAAAGGACTTCTGGGGCATTCTGACGCGGATGTGCTTCTTCACGCGATTATGGACGCCCTGCTTGGAGCTGCGGCGCTCGGGGATATCGGGCTGCATTTTCCGGACAATGACCCTGCCTACGAGGGAGCCGATTCGATGATGCTGCTTCGAAAGGTCGGAGGAATGCTGACGAATAAGGGGTATGTCATCAATAATATTGATGCAACGGTAATTGCGCAGCAGCCAAAGTTGAGACCTTATATTTCCCGGATGCAGAAAAATATTGCAAAAAATCTTGGAATTCCTGCGGACAGAGTCAATGTGAAAGCCACAACGGAGGAGCATCTCGGTTTTACCGGACGCGGGGAAGGCATTTCCGCGCAGGCGGTCTGCTCCATCGACCTTCTGAAAGATAAGGTTCAAAAAGCTTGACACAACGCGGTTTTCTGTTAGACAATGCTGTGTAAGCGAATGAAAAAGAAAAGAGGCTGAAATTTTATGAAAATTTTCAATACTGCTTCTATGCGAAAGGAAGAGTTTGTTCCGATAGAGCCGGGTAAGATCCGCATGTATGTCTGCGGTCCTACCGTTTATAATTATATTCATATCGGTAATGCACGCCCGATGATTGTCTTCGATACATTCCGGAGATATATGGAGCATAAGGGATATGAAGTAAAGTACGTTTCCAATTTCACCGATGTTGATGACAAGATCATCAAGGCTGCCAATGAGGAAGGTGTAAGCGCACAGGAGATTGCGGACCGTTATATTAAGGAATGCCTTAAGGATATGAAAGGCATGAATATTGAACCGGCAACCGTGAATCCCCGTGCCACGCAGGAAATTGACGGCATGATTCAGATGATCCAGACCCTGATTGATAAGGGGTATGCTTATGTAAAGAACGGTACCGTCTATTTTTCCACACGTAAGGACAAGAACTACGGCTGCTTAAGCCACAAGGATCTCGATTCTCTTCGTTCCGGTTTCCGTGATCTCAAAGTCTCCGGGGAAGATGAAAAGGAAGATCCGCTGGACTTCGTTCTCTGGAAGCCGAAGAAGGAGGGCGAACCGAGTTGGCCTTCTCCATGGTCTGACGGACGTCCGGGCTGGCACATTGAATGCTCCGTCATGGCAAAGCATTATCTTGGCGATACCATCGACATCCATGCCGGCGGTGAAGATCTGATCTTCCCTCACCATGAAAATGAAATTGCCCAGTCCACCTGCGCAAACGGTGTCCCATTTGCACATTACTGGATGCACAATGCGTTTTTGAATATTAATAATAAGAAAATGTCCAAGTCACTCGGAAATTTCTTCACGGTACGTGATATTTCCAAGAAGTATGATCTGATGGTTCTTCGTCTTTTCATGCTGAGTGCCCACTACAGAAGTCCGCTCAACTTCAGTGACGAATTGATGGAAAGTGCGAAGGCATCTCTGGAGCGCATCCGTACTGCTGCAGAACACTTAAAGGACGTATCCGAACACGGAAAAGACGGTGATCCGACAGAAGATGAGCAGAAGATCATCAAAGAAGCGCAGGAATATATCACAAAATTTGATGAACGGATGGATGATGACTGCAATACGGCCGATGCGCTCTCCGTCGTTTTTGAACTGGTACGTTTTGCAAATACGAATATTACGGCAGACTCCACCAAAGCTGCCGCAAAAGCCGTTCTTGATGTGCTGACAGAGCTGACAGATGTACTGGGTCTTATCCTCTTTCCGAAGAAAGAAACCCTCGACAGTGACATTGAAGCGCTCATTGAGGAACGTCAGGCCGCCAGAAAGGCAAAGAATTTTGCCAGAGCCGACGAAATCCGCGACCAGCTTTTAAAGGAAGGCATTCAGCTTCTGGATACCCGTGAGGGCGTAAAATGGAAGAGAGTCTGAACATATTTCTGCCCGGACACATGACCGAAGAAGAGGCGGGGAGTTACTCCCCGCTTGTTCTGGCTTTTCTGGGAGACAGCGTCTATGAACTGGCCATACGTTCCCTGCTTGTGCACCAGGGAAATGCCAGACCGAATATTTTAAACAGGCGAAAAAGTCAGCTTGTCAAGGCCGCTGCCCAGTCCAGGATGATGGAAGGCATCGAGCCGTCTCTCACAGAGGCGGAGGCAAATATTTACCGGCGCGGACGAAATGCGAAGTCGTATACCACGGCAAAGCATGCATCAACGGCAGATTACCGCAGGGCGACCGGATTCGAGGCCTTAATGGGATACCTGTACCTGATCGGAAAGACGGAAAGATATCTTGAGCTCATCGAGATCGGACTGCGGTTTATGAACTCCGATGAAAAAAACTAAGCGTTATATTCGTCAGCAAAACATATCTCCCCGCGCTCAAAAGCGTTTTCGATTCGCGTCGGGGAGATAGTTTTGTCTGACTCACATTCGTATCCCCAAAACCTATTCTAATAATAACAAAAGGAAAACTTATGGATAAAATTGAAGGAAGAAATGCCGTCATGGAGGCGTTCCGCAGCGGACGCACCGTTGACAAGCTGTTTGTACAGGAGGGACTGAAGGACGGTCCTGTTCTCTCCATTTTGCGGGAAGCAAAAAAGAATAAAACAATTATCAATTATGTTTCAAAGGAGCGGCTCGATGAGATCGCGGAGGACTCTCACCATCAGGGTGTTGTTGCACAGGTCGCAGCCTATACCTATGCCTCTGTGGAGGATATTCTGAAAAAGGCTGAAGATAAAGGTGAACCGCCTTTTATTATCATCCTCGACGGTATTGAAGATCCTCACAATCTTGGTGCGATTATCCGTACCGCCTGCCTTGCCGGAGCTCATGGCGTCATCGTTCCAAAGCACAGAGCCGCAGGGCTTACATCGACTGTTGCAAAGGCATCTGCCGGAGCACTCAACTATGTCCCCGTTGCCAAGGTCACAAACATCGGCCGCACCATCGACGAACTGAAGAAGAAGGGACTGTGGTTTGTCTGTGCCGACATGGATGGAACAAAGATGTATGATCTGGATCTTACGGGTCCGATCGGTCTGGTCATCGGTAATGAAGGGGAAGGTGTCAGCCGTCTGGTCCGTGAAAAATGTGATCTGACCGCCTCTATTCCGATGAAAGGTGAAATTGATTCCTTAAATGCTTCTGTAGCAGCGGGAATTCTGATGTATGAGGTTGTCCGGCAGAGAGGTATCTGATGGAATATTCTCAAATGACTGACGAAGAGCTTGTTGAAGCTTATCGCAACGGGAAAACGGACGCCATTGATTTTCTGATGGAAAAGTACAAACCCTTTGTCCGCGCCATATGCCGGGCCCGTTTTCTGATCGGCGGAGACGAGGAAGATCTGATTCAGGAAGGTATGATTGGTCTCTACAAGGCTGTCCGTGACTATGATTCTTCAAAGGCCGCTTCTTTCAAGACTTTTGCGGGAGTCTGTATACAGCGGCAGGTTCTGAAGGCCATTGAGGCATCCCAGCGCGAGAAGAATCGTCCGCTGAACGACTCCGTTTCCTTAACTGACGAAGAATGGGATGAACAGATCCACAGCGAGAGGATCAGTCCGGAATCCATTGTGCTTGATCAGGAAGCCGAAAGTGAAACCCGAAAGCGGATTTTTCACTCTTTAAGTCCCCTGGAGCAGAAGGTTCTGCAGCTTTATCTCAAGGGTATGAATTATCGGGATATTGCCCTGGAGCTGAAAAAAGAACCGAAGGCTATTGACAACGCATTGCAAAGGATCCGACGCAAAGTGCGCCAGGCCCTGTAAACGGAAAAGCACTTGTTATAATTCTACAAAAGAACAACATTTTCGGAACATTTGTCCGGGGTATTGCCCTGGACTTTTTTCGCGTTATAATGAAAACATCTTCGAAGACCGTTCGGCCGAATTTTCCAATTTTTTTATTTTAATGATCGTGAATTTTTACATCCGGAAAATTTGCAAAAATCCTGTAGCTTTTTTCTTTTTCCGATTTTTCTTTTCCGGGTGTCCGAGAAAGGAGAAAGTATGCAGAAAAGAAAAGTCTGCCAGTATGACTGTGTCAGTATGAAACCGCTTCGCACATTTAACAGTATTCATGAAGCTCAGGAGGCCTATCATGTTTCCCATATATCGGAGGTATGTCATGGAAAGCGCAAAACCGACGGCGGTTTTATCTGGAAATACCTTGATGAGGGAAAGGGAAGAACTTACATCAAACAGTTAAAAAAACAGTTGAGAAAGTGAGACTTTTTTGTCGTTTTCTCCAGAAAATGCTATACTGAAGCTACTATATTCTTCAAAAGCACAGGAGGAGACTGCAAATGAAATCTTTTAAGTATACTCTCACAGATCCCGTCGGTCTGCACGCAAGGCCTGCAGGAGACCTGGTTCGGAAGATTAAAGAATTCGACAGCAACTGTATTATTCGCGGGAATGGCAAAACCGTCGACGGCAAGAAGCTGCTTGAAGTTATGACGCTGGGCATCAAACAGGATGATGAAGTGGAAATTGAATTTGAAGGACCTGATGAAGAAAAAGCTGCTCAGGAGACGGAAGCTTTTATGAAGGAGAATCTTTGATCCGGTTTCCAGACTGTCATGTTCGTAAAATAATATCTCTCCGCGCTCAAAATCGTTTTGGATTCGCGTGGGAGAGATATTTTTTGCTCACATTCCGGATGTGCCTATGTCAGCACACATTTCCGGATTTTTTTAACATTCCTGCCAGGATTCCCCTGTTCCTTATGAAGCGGTTGAAGATGCTTCCGCCACTGAATTACTCGAAGCGGAGTTTGAACTTGCCGTGGAATCCGGCTTGTAATCATCATAGCTCGTCTTGGAACTGATTTCCGATGTGATACCTGTGGAAACCGCATATACGGTAGATGTGTCCCCATCTATGTACAGATAGACAACATTGGCGCTGTCATTTGTACTTCCGATATAGAACTTTGTTGTCTTACCATCGGAATCCGTGAACGAACATGTGTAGGTCGGCTTATCAAGGCCATATTCGGAGAGGTCTTTCACATCCGAAATTTTACTTGTAAGTTTCACCCCTGTAAAGCTTGAGGCAAGTGTCCCGACCTTGGTCTGATCCAGTGCCGTTCCGGACTCATCTGTCCATTTCTTATCCTTATTCCTTGTAAATTTCAGTTCTGTTCCGTCAGACGTCGTATAGGAAATAGCATTTATCTTATCTGCCGTAATGTCAAATACCGTCTGCGAGCTTTCCGCCGACTGGGCATCCTCATAATCGGAGGCTTTCCGCCTCACGATTACAAGAACCGCACACAGAAGGACCAGCACCACAGCACAGATGCCGAGAACCGTAAGTTTCTTCTTTGCACTCTTCATCTTATTACCTCGCCCTTCTGCGTGACCAGACCACAATACCTGCAATCAGGAACACAGCCGGAATCAGGAACATTGTAATGTTACCAACCGTAGATGCAAATGCGGTACTCATCTCTCCTTCGGCAAGCTGCGGCGTGGAAAGACTCTTGGCATCCACAGAAACTGCAACTTCCTTATCCGTCAGATATGTCACGGAATTGGAGAAGAGCTTCTGGTTTCCTTCCGGAAGAGAAACATTTGACTGAAGCAGGGAAGAAAGTACATCCGTGCTGAAAACAGCCGGCGTCGTAAAGTACAGGAGCTTCATTTCCTTACCATTAGAGTTGTCCTTCGTTTTTGAATCAGAAGATGTCGATTCTGCACTGCTGCCCGCATCCTTTACATCGGAAGATCCATTGCTGTCATTAGAAGATGTCTTTTCCACCTGCACGGCAAGCGGGAAGGATCCGGTCTCATCACTGGCGGATTTCTCAAGTGACTGGGCATTGGTCAGATCCGACTTGATATAAGACTGGTCCGATGAGGTCAGAATCGGTGTCACAGTGTATGTGGAGTCATCATCCTGATCGTCCAGTTTCAGCGCTTCACCAAGCGGATACAGCACATTCTGGTTATCCAGGCCGTTTGCAACACTCGCGCTTGTATCAACTGCCGGAATCATCAGATACGGAGTCTGTACGTATTTCGAACTGTTTCCCTCAAGTACAAGTCCTCCTTTTCTGTGAATACCGTAATGCGTCAGAATCGAATTAAAATTCGGAGTGTCTGAAGAACCGGTCACGGCACCTGAAAGGGATACTATCATTGCATGACCGCCGTTATCCAGATAATCCGTTACCTTCTTCGCCTCATCCGCCGTAAAATCGGTAGATGGTGCAAAGATCAGAAGCGCTGAGCAGTCATCCGGAATAGCCTCACTTAACAGATTGATTTCGGATGTTTCCAGATTTGATTTGTTAATCGCATCCGTCATACCGGACGAAAGCGATAATTCATTGTGCCCGGTTGTATAATAAATCTTTCCGCCGGCCGACTCTGTGACATAACTGATTGCGCTTGTGATCTGTCCCTCACCATCATACGCTGTCGCCTGATAGGAATATCCGCTTTGATCATAGTTATACAGAGAGTTGTAATCGATCACCTTGGATTTATCTCCGCAAACCACAATCACACTGTTAAGCGCCGGTGTGGAGTCCGTATACTTCTTGGCAAAAGAAGGATTCGATACGATATCCACCTTTTTGACTTTGACATGTTTGGAATATCCTGCATAGGTATCCAACAGTTTCTGTGTTGTGGCATCTTCCTGTCCTCCGACAGTCAGAAAATCCAGCGTGACATCCTGTTTCAGATTATCAAGCACATCTTTTGTTGTTTTCCCAATGGAGTATACCTTCTGTGAACTCACATCGAAGGTTGTAAACTTTGTAGGTATCGCAGCAACTATAAAATTAATCACGACAATGACGGCAATCACCACAGCTGTAATTGCAAGCGCATAACCGCCATTGGCAAGTCTTCTTCTCGACGCCTTTTTCTCATTCGGATCAACAGGCGTTATTTCTTTCTTCTTCTCATTTTTTTTGAATGATTTCATGTCTGTATCCTCCTTAGCTCCAGCGTCTCTTCTGAATCGACTGAATCGTCAGAACGATGGCAATCGCTCCGGCGGAAATAAAATATAAGAAGTTCGGAATCGTAACCGATCCATTTGCGAAATCATTAAAATGCGTCGCAAAATCCAGAATCTTCATGATGGATTCCGTTCTCCCGGAGAACCAGGAGGACTGTACAAAATACAAAATAAAGCAGATTGCAGCCAGAACAGCCGTTGTAATCAAAGCCGCCCAGTAATTTTTTGTCATAAAATACACAAGAAGCCCGATGAGGACGGACAGAATGATCAAAAAGACAAGCGCTGCAAAATTAGAGGTGCTCATCAGAGTATAGGTATTTCCAATCATCTGTGTGACAAAGACGAACAGGATGGAGAGGATTGCCGCAATAATGACATTTTCCGTCGTGCTGGAAATGAACATGCCCACAGCCAGATACGCGCATCCCATAAGAAAATATGCAAGAAGGGTCGTATAATCCCACGCAAGAGTCTCTTTTCCGAAATGGAGCATAATCAGCGGATACAGGCCTGTAATTGCACACGGAATCGCAAATACCGTAATTAAGGCCAGATATTTACCGAATACGATCTGCGGCAAAGTGACCGGCGCAGTCAAAAGCAGCTGATCCGTCTTCTGTCTTCTTTCTTCCGCAAAAACTCTCATAGAAAGAATCGGTACGACAATGTAAAAAACAAGGGAAGAATTGTTCAGCGTATAACTGAATGTCAGAAGATGATAAGTTACAAGATTGTAATTGCGGAACATAAGACCTGTAATCAAAAGTGCCACCGCAATGGCAATCGGTCCGGTCATCGAAGTGAAATATCCCCGCATTTCCTTTTTATAGATTGCGCCCATGATTATTTCACCTCCCCATTCTTTTCATCACCTTTGTCGGTATTCTCCGCTTCTTTTTCAGATGATGTGCTTTCCTGCTCCTCAGAATCCGACTTCTCTTTTGCCGGATCATTCAGCTCTTCAGAAGCAGTTCCTTCCGCCTGGGCATCCTGCTCTCTATTCTTATCCGAGTCTTCCGCCTCCGTTTCGGATGCAGAATCCTTCTCCGCTGCTTCTTCAGCAGATTTTTCCCGTTCCTTATCATCCTCTTCGGTCAGTTCAAGGAAGATATCCTCGAGATTTGCCTTCTTGATATTCATGCCGACCACTGCGCAGTGTGCATGAAAGAGAGCCTCACTGATGCGGCCGCGCACGTCACTTCCGGACGGAACACTGATTTCCGCCGTCACGACGCCGTTCTTTTCGCTCAGGTCTTTTTCCGTTACCTGAATCACTGTACGCAGAGCCTTGAGAACGCTCTTCTTATCGCCCTCTGCAGATACGGTCAGAATTGAACCGTTGTCTCTGCTCTTTTCAAGGTTTTCAGGTGTATCACACGCAATAAATTTTCCATGATTGATGATCAGAACCTGGTCACATACTTCACTGACCTCAGAAAGAATGTGCGAGCTTAAAATTACCGTATGCTTCTTTCCGAGAGAACGGATCAGCTCACGGATTTCCAGGATCTGCTTCGGATCAAGACCTACCGTCGGTTCGTCAAGAATCAGCGTTTCCGGATTTCCGATGAGGGCCTGTGCAAATCCGACTCTCTGCCGATATCCCTTTGACAGGTTTTTGATCAGCCGATCCGCCATATCCGTAATTTCGAGCATTTTCATGACACTCGCCACCTCGGATGAGCGTTCCTTCTTCGGAACTTTTTTCAGTTCCGCACAGAATTCGAGATATTCCCGTACCGTCATTTCCGGATAAACCGGCGGAATCTCCGGCAGATAGCCGATTGTTTTTTTCGCCTCCAGCGGTTCATCCATAATGTCATGTCCATTGATCAGAACTTCTCCGGCCGTTGGCGCAAGATAGCCGGTCATAATGTTCATTGTCGTCGACTTGCCGGCACCGTTCGGTCCGAGAAATCCGTAGATCTGTCCGTCATCTACCTTAAAACTTAAATCTTCGATGGCGAAGTGATCTCCGTATTTCTTCGTGAGATTCTTTACTTCAATCAAAGAATTATCCTCCCTCTTCCGCTTTTTTGAAGCTGCAGATTCCGGCAGCTTCACCCAAATCTCCCACACTATACAAAGGAAATGTGTCGCTTCTGTGAAGATTCGTGTTGATAATCATATGTAAAAGTTCGCTGAATCAATCCCTCTGCAGAAAATCCTTAACAAGCGCGCGAAATCTCACAAGAATCGTGCCGGCCCGAAATCCACAAAAAAACAGCCTTCAGGTATTTTCCCAAAGGCTGTCCTATGATTTGAACGTAAAATTCACAGTTCTTCCTGCGCAATAAGTTTCACTCCTGCCTTCTGAAGGACTTCCAGCGCCCGTTTCCGGTCACCTGTCTTTATAACGAAGCCCGCAGTTCCTTCATGCCGTGAGAAGAGCGCATATGTATAATCAATATTTACATCTTCCTCTCCCAAAGTCGTCAGAAGCTCCACGAGTGAGCCGGGACGATCTTCCACCTCAATTGTCAGAACATCCTGCACCTGACAGACAAATTCATTTTTCCTGAGTGCCTGATATGCCGCATCAGTATCATTGACAATGACCCTCACTATTCCGAAGTCCTGGGCGTCACTGACATTCATGGCACGCATGTCAATATTCTGTTCCTTCAAAAATGTGCAAAATCTAGCCAATGCTCCAGGCTGATTCGGTATAAATGTAGTAATCTGTTTAGCCATTCCGTCTCCTCTCTTTTACAGGGAAAGGCATCCGATACTTTTAAGAAAATCTCCTTTTGAAATTTCCTGCTCTCAGATACCTTCAAAATCAGACCGGTATTCTCTGTCATCTTCTTATGATGAAAAAACGGACAGGCATCTCTGCCTGCCCGTCTTTCACTGTGTGAACTGCAGAAATCGTATCTGCAGCACCATCACGTTGTAATTCTCACTTGCAGTAAGATTCTATTACAGATTTGCTTCCATGAACTTCTGAAGTTCAGCTGCTGCCTGCTCCTCATCTTCACCTTCGATTGTGAATTCAACAGTCTCGCCCTGCTTTACGCCAAGACCCATGACACCAAAGATCTTAGAAGCATTCTGTGCAGTTTTGCCAGGCTTGCTGATCTTAACTGTGCTCTTGAATCCCTTAACCAGCTTTACGAGTTCTCCTGCAGGTCTTGCATGAATTCCCTCTGCGTCTTTTACAACATAGCTAAATGATTTCATTGGTCTGATCTCCTTTTTACAAGATGTTTATTGTTAAAAATATTATAACACGATTCTTAAGGTAAAGCACTTTAATTTCATATTATTTTGCAAGTCCGGTTTCTTCCGCCGGCAGTTTTTTCTTCAGCAGAGAAAGGATTACCGCTGCCACAACGGAGCCGATGATCAATGCAATGACATACATTCCCGGATGTCCGATGACTGCAATTACCCAAAGTCCTCCATGAGGAGCCGGTGATGTGCAGCCGAAGATTGCGGAAAGCGCTCCGGCAACGGCAGAACCGATCACACAGGACGGAATGACACGCATCGGATCAGCTGCAGCATACGGGATCGCGCCTTCTGAAATGAAGGAAGCGCCCATAATGTAGTTGACAATAGCAGCCTTACGATCTGTTGCAGACCAGCGATTCTTGAAAATTGTTGCGGAAAGAGCAATTGCAATCGGAGGAACCATGCCGCCGATCATAACGGAAGCCATAATTACCTGACCTGCTGTTGTACCCTCACCGAGCATTGCAATACCAAATGCATAGGAAGCCTTGTTGAACGGGCCGCCCATATCAATGGACATCATGCCTCCGACGATTGCCCCGACAAGTGCAAGGTTGGATGTTCCCATGCCGTTCAGAACATTGGTCATACCGGTATTGATTGCTGCGAAGATCGGGTTTACCAGGAACATGATGAGTCCGATTCCGAAGATACCGATCAGAGGATACAGAAGCACAGGCTTGATACCTTCCAGTGCATTCGGAAGATGATCACACAGTTTCTCAATTCCCTTGGTCAGATATCCGCCGATAAATCCGGCAAACATGGCACCGAGGAAGCCGCCGCCGATCAATGTATATTTATCCGGATCAGCGGAAAGAAGCCATGCAAAGGAATATCCTGCATTTGCCAGCGCACCGCCGACGAAACCTACCGCAAGACCCGGTCTGTCTGCAATGGACATTGCGATGTAACCTGCCAGAATCGGAAGCATGAATCCGAATGCTGCATTACCTGTCTGATTGAAGAAATGCGCGATCGGGTTCGAAGTACCATAGTTGGCCGTTCCCATGGCACCTGCATCGAGCAGGAAAGAAATTGCCATCAGGATACCACCGCCGACAACGAACGGCAGCATATGGGAAATACCGTTCATCAGGTTCTTATAAAATACATGCCATGCACTGTCCTTCTCCTGTTCAGCAGCTGCTGACGGAGCGGAGCCATCCAGCGTCGGTGCCTCATTATTTAAGATAATATTGATCAGTTCCTCCGGCTCATTGATTCCCTTGGAGACAGAGCACTGATAGACCTGCTTTCCTCCGAAACGGCTCAAGTCGATATTTTTATCTGCAGCAATGATGATACCCTTCGCATGTGCGATTTCATCGGCTGTCAGAACATTCTTTGCACCGACCGATCCCTGCGTCTCGGCTTTCAGCTTGATGCCCATCTCGGCAGCCTTTTTCTCAAGGGCTTCCGCTGCCATGTATGTATGTGCAATACCTGTCGGGCAGGCCGTGATAGCCAGCACATCCGGATAATCACCTGCAGCTGAAGCAGCCGCGGCTGCTTCAGACTTCTGTTCTTCCTCTTCCTGATGAGATGCCTCGAATTTATCAATAACTCCGAGAAACTCATCCGGCGTCTTTGCCTGACGAAGTCCCTCTACAAAATCATCATCCATCAGCATCGTTGCCAGACGGCTCAGAACTTCCAGATGAATGTTGTCCTTCGTATTCGGTGCGGCAATCATAAAGAAGAGATTGGACGGTTCTCCGTCCGGAGCGTCATAATCAACTCCATCCGGAACTGTCATTGCCGCAAGTCCTGCACGTTTGACCGCCGGTGTCTTGGCATGCGGAATCGCAATTCCCTCTCCCATAGCCGTGGTGCTTTCCGCTTCACGTGCGTAAATCGCTTTTTTGTACGTTTCCTTATCTGAGATATTGCCGGATGCCACCTGCAGATCTACCATCTGATTGATGACATCATCCTTGTTTTTGGCCGTCGCCCCCAGCTTAATGCCTTCAGGTCTCAGCAAATCCCGAATTTTCATAAACTATAGTCCTCCTTCGCAGCTCACCTTTTATCATAAACAGACCGCATTCTCCAGATCAGTCTGCCAGATACGCATTGCATGTCTGATGCACTTTGTAAAATCAGCATTGTTGATCACAATTCGAAATGAATTTCCTGCACTCCACCATTACTGAAGCGTCTTCAAAAGCGCTTCGACCTCATCCTTTGTCGCAAGTCCGACCTTGAATGCAGAAGCGGAGCCTGTGCACACGCCGGTTTTGAATGCGGTTTCGTAATCTCCGTTGCTGTCCATATAACCTGCAAGGAATCCGGCCACCATGGAATCTCCCGCTCCGACCGAATTGACAACCTTGCCCTTCGGAGCCGCGCTCTTGATTATATCTCCATGCTCAGATACGAAGACCGCGCCTTCACCGGCCATTGAAATCAGTACATTTCTCGCGCCCTGCTCCTGAAGCTTCTTTGCATACGGAATGACTTCTTCTCTCGTATTTAATGTGACACCGAAAATATCTCCAAGTTCATGGTTATTCGGTTTGATTAAAAACGGATGATACTTCAGAACATTGACCAGAAGATCCTTTTCCGCGTCAACCACAATATTAATTCCTCTTCCGTCGAGACGGGACATAATTCTTTCATACATGTCCCCCGGAAGCGTATTCGGAACCGACCCTGAAATCACCAGAAGATCTCCTTCTTTGAGATCATCCAGTTTTTTGTACAGCTTCTCAATATCCTCATCTGTGATCTTCGGTCCCTGACCGTTGATTTCGGTCTCTTCATTGGACTTCATCTTCATGTTGATTCTGGAAAAGCCTTCCTTCACCTCGATAAAATCCGTTCCGATTC
>CAYYEB010000012.1:0-10663 GCA_964470725.1 uncultured Lachnospiraceae bacterium
GCCGGATATTCATTGAGCGGCATAAATTCCACGGAATTATAATGATTTTCTTTCAGATACGGAATCAGCAGATCCGGGATTTCATCATAGCGATACCAGCCGTCAGAAACATCGATTCCGGTTCCGGCCGCCTTCGCTTCATCGAGCGCCTTTACATGTTCTTCCGGATCATCTTTTCTTCTCCAGGAGCCCAGATGCATCTCGTAAATATTGAGAGGGTCGTTTTTATAAACGCTCCTCGATCTCATCCAGTTTTCATCATGAAATCGGTAGGCGCTTTCATCATAAATGATCGAAGCCGTACCCGGTCTTTTTTCCGAAAAGAAGGCATAGGGATCCGCATGATCCACATTTCCTCCATTGTGATAGATTTTATATTTATACATCTGGCCGGGACGTGCATTTGCAATTTCCGCTTCCCAGAACTGTCCGTTCTGTACTCTATGCATCTTCACTTCCTGCCAGTCTGAAAACTCACCGATCACGCTCACCGCATCCGCCGCCGGCGCGTAAGTGCGGAACACAACTTTGTCATTTTGACAGTGCGCGCCGAGATATTCGAATGTTTCAAATTCCTTTCCGTCATAAAAAGCTTTCAGATTCATGCACGTTACCTCCTCATAATGGTATTATATCGTGCAGGATGCTGTTTTTGAAAGAAAAAATGTGGAAATATCTATACACTTTTCCTGCGATGTAAAAAAGCGTCTTCGGCTTCCTTTTGTGCAGAAAGCCGGAGACGTTTTGTCGATTTTTATAATTTCTACTCACGGGTTTCAGATTATGACCTGTTGTTCCGGGACGCTCCCGCTCGCTCGTAGCCATATACTGTATAAGTCTTACGCACGGTTTCATTGCTTCGCAATTCTCACCGTGCTTATACGTTAAATTCATGCGGCGCCGCTAGCGGCTTGCATTTATTGCAACAGATCAGCCCTGTGCAGCCGGCTGTGCTTCTTCCGGTTCTGTCTTCAGGAAATCATTGATGCGATCCACAATCTCATCCATCTGCTGATCGCCGATTCCATGTACATAGCCGGCTTCCTGAAGAGATTCTCCTGCGGCAGCTCCGCAGAAAATGCACTCCATTCCTTCCTGCATCAGAATTCCCGCAATATTCGGGTCAATCTGAAGTGCCTGCAGAACTGTCATATCCTTTGTAACTTTTTTATCCATAATAATTCATCCTTTCTGTGCCATAAGCAGCAATTGATTGCTTACAATGGATTATACTCGAAAAATCCATCCCGTCAATATATACGGCGAACTAATTCCTACAAATTCAGTCATATTTTATCACATTTCAAGCAGCTTTTCCGTCATGTCTGCATCGAAGACAACTTCTGATACATGCGTTGTTTCTATCTGGAAGAGTGCATTCGCTGCCAGATGTTCTGCAGCCTGTTCCAGGTCACGTACACCGCTTTCTCCATGATATTTCTGAATGATCACATCCAGTGCCCCGTCTGTGACCCTGCATTCCTCTTCCCTCATTCCCATGCGCTTTAATGTCTTCGGAAGAGAGAATTTCTTAAAGATCATCTTCTTTTCTTCATCCGAATAGTCAGGAATATCTATCACGCAGAATCTTGACAGCATCGGTTCGCTGATAAGGCTCTTGTCATTGGCGGTGGCAACCGCATACACGCCATCTGTCGGAATTTTGCATTCCACATAGTTGTCCGTAAACCCGAGATTATCCAGGAGCGTCAGAAGCGCATCCGCAGGATTTCCGTTCGGACTTGCGACATCCGCCTTATCCAGCTCATTGATAATGAAGACAAGATTGGATGTCCCTGCCTGCGAAAAGCCTTCCATAATTCTGCCCGGTTTGGCATTGGCATAGACACGCGGACTTCCCGTCAGGGCCTCCGCATCGTGAATGGAGCTCATATCCAAGGCAACCCACGGAAGCTTAAGTATCTTTGCAACCGCATACGCCACCTGCGATTTTCCGATTCCTGCAGGTCCTGCCAGAAGAATTCCATAGGCCGGCAGTGTATGCGTGCGGTTGATCTGAATGACGGTTTCAATAATTCTCTGCTTTACCCCCTCCATTCCATAGAGTTCTTCATCCAGTATCTTTCTTGCCCGAACCGGATCAATCGCCTCAAAATAAGCCCCTTTCCACTGTATGTTCAGCATAAGAGAAAGGGAACGCATCGCATGTCTGCGCTCTTCAGGACTCACCGTTGTCAGCTTTGTAAGGGCAATATTCCGTGAAGCCCATTTCCGGACATTCGGCGGCATTGTGCTGCCCGCCACAAACAGGTAATTTTCCATTTCCGGAATACCGGTAAGTCTTACGTCCTCAGTGTCCTCTTCTTCCTTCTCTTCCGGCTCCTCTGACATTCTGCTGGCAAGAAGCCGGCTGATGGCCAGCTGAAGAAACCTGTCTTCGCCAGTTCGAATTGTCGTCGAGCCGCTGGGATCAATCGCAATGATTCTGTAAACCCGATATTCATCTCCATGATGCGCACCATGCAGTCGAACCGGCTTTCTTTCTCCTCCAAGCCACTCCAACAGTTTCAAAAAGCGACGGTCTATTTTCAGAATATCCGCATTTTCAAAATTATCTCCTGCTTTATATTCAAAGGAAGTTCTTCTGTTCGGATTGAGGAAATCACCGTTCTGATGTTCCAGAAGTTTCTGTCCGGGATCGGACAATACCATGAACGGATGCTCTTCATCCGCCGTTTCCGCATCCGAATCAAAAATCTGATAGGTACAGACCGGCTTTTGAAGTGCACCGCCCTGATCCTTTGACTTACTTAAATCAAATATCACAAGATTCTGATCATCTAATGAATTCATTTTCTGCTCCTGAATATTTCCGTCTTCTATCAATCCTTCGCGGCAAGTTCTAATGCTTCGGCAACGGAATCCACGGTCGCGTCGGCAAAGTCAATCATTTCGCTCTGTCCCCATTTTACGGCATAATTGACGTCCGCTCCCTGAAACAGAGAGTACGCACTGACGGTATCGGCCGCCGCATAAACAGTTTTAATATCATAATGCTCTTTTATCTCACGAACCCCAAGCCGCTTTGCCGATCCCAGCGGAATCACATTGACGGAACGATTGCTCGGAATTGCCACAACGAAGGAAAAGTACTTTCCTTCAAGGTCTTTTGCCATTTTTTCCGCATCTTCTTCCGTTGCCGGATGAAACGTCACATCACTGATCTGTTTATTTTCCGTGATGTGAAGATTGCCCTCAATACGGTAATTTCGTTCCACATAATCCAAAATATTCTCTGCTGCATTCCGGTCAATGCTGTTGTGAATTTCCAGGGTATTGTCTAATCCATAGACGCACGCTCCCGAACTTGTCACCGCAAAGTCAAAGTGTATTTTATTTCCAGTCAGGCGTTTTACTTCAGCAAACGTTCTTCCGCTGCAGACTCCAAACAAATACCCCTGCTTCTGAAATTCCTCAATTGCAGCAATATCTTCCGGTCTGACCCTCACATCCCGGTCTGCAAAAAACAAAGTTCCGTCAAAGTCCGACACAAATGCCTTCTCGTAAGCCATGTTACTACCTCCCGCCAAGTCCCCGTCAAAGACGGAAACCTTCGTTTCTATTACAGTCTCATATTTGGTTCTTCCCTCAGCCCTGCTCATTTCGCCGGGCAAAAACAAATTTACAATACACGATATTCTCCGGTCTGTCTACCTGTTCTTCTATTCGTTTACTCTGCCAGAACGTGATTCATTTCCTCCGCGACATACCTCGGACAGTAATTGATCGGCATATAATCGTAATACATCGGCACAGGCATTCCCGGTATTACGGGAAGTTCTCCCGCAAACGGAACTCCGATCCTGATGTATTCCTTTACGCTTGTGATGACATCATCCTGATCAACTGTAAGACCCAGCAGGAACGAGGCATCCGCTATGTGATTTGCCTTCAGTTCGCGGTCTGTCATCGGCACGTATTTCATCCAGCAGTCTTCTCCGAAAAATTCCCGAATCGCGCCGGCCTCATCCTCATCCGTCCCGAAATCTTCTTTCCGTCCGGTCAGCATATCCACTTCTGCGGAAATATCCTTTCCGAATACATAATGAACAAAATCATTTTTCTGCATTTTGTCTTCATCGGCTTCTCTTCCGACGAAGGCGTCAAGTCTCTTAAAGCGACCTTCTTCCAAATCTGTCTCCTTTGCTCCGTTTTTACTTTATGCTATAATGTTTCACATATTTAAGAATAGGAATTTTCTACATGAAAAAACATACGGATAAAAAAAATATTTTACGCATACTCATCGGCATTGGCACTGTTGCCGTTCTGGCATTTCTTACCTGGCAGCTCTTCGGGGATATGCTCCCGGATATCATCCGACTGATTAAAAACGGGGATCAGGCAGCAATCGCCGCCTATATTGAAAAGCAGGGCGCCTGGAGAGGTCTCTTAAGTATCTTTCTGCTCTCCATCATTCAGGTTATCAGTGTCGTCATTCCCGGAATTATCATTCAGTTCACAGGTGGAATGATTTTCCCCTGGTGGGAAGCATTTATCGCCGCTTACAGTGGATTTGTTCTTGCAAATGTCCTTGTGTTTTCCTTTGCAAAAGCATTTCGTCATCAGGTGCATGCCGATCAGAAAAAGGCCGGATGGATCATTTCCACGGTAAATAAGTATGATCCGGCCTTCGTCTTCGCTCTTGCCTGCCTGGTGCCGGGAATTCCCAATGGTGTGATTCCCTATTTTGCAGCAGCCGCAAAGCTCAGTGTCCGCGAGTATGCCGCATCTGTCGCCATCTCAAGCTGGATTCAGATTCTTTCCAACTGTCTGGCCGGACATTTCCTGATTCGAAAGCAGTTCGTATTTACGGTACTTTCCTTCGTCGCTCAGATTGCCATTATCTTCATTGCCGGTGCGAACCGGAAAAAGATTCTGGAAAAATTCGGCAGACCGGATCCCAAGGCCAAACTTCAAAAAGAACAGCAGGCAGAAGAGTCTGCATCTCAAAAAAAGCAACCGACAGCGGAATAAATTCCGCAGCCGGTGCTTTTTCTTTTAAAGCTGTGTCAGAACGAAGATATCATAAACTGCCTGGATGGCTCTTTCGAAATCCTCATTTGCGACACCGACTATAATATTCAGCTCCGAAGATCCCTGATCAATCATGCGCACATTGATGCGGGCATGTGCCAGAGCCGAGAAAATTCGTGCCGCTGTACCACTGGCGGACTTCATTCCTCTTCCTACAATTGCGATCAGTGCAAGATCAGATTCAATCTCCACCGTATCCGGATGAGAAAGTCGATGGATTGCGGAAACGACGCTCTGTTCCTTATCCAGAAACTCGCTTTCATGAACGACAATCGTCATTGTATCAATTCCGGACGGCATATGTTCGAAGGAAATATTATTTTCCTCAAACGCCTGCAGTACCTTCCTGCCGAAACCGATTTCGGAATTCATCAGTGCCTTCGTAATTGTAACGGCACAAAATCCCTTCTTTCCGGCAACACCGGTAATCGTATACTTTGACTTTCTGGCCGTGCTCTCCACGATCCAGGTTCCCTCATCCTGAGGTCTGTTGGTATTTCGAATGTTGATCGGTATACCTTTGCTGCGGACAGGAAAGATGGCGTCCTCATGTAATACGGAAGCCCCCATATAACTGAGCTCGCGCAGTTCCCTGTAGGTGATTGTATTAATTGCCACAGGATCCTTGACGATACGAGGATCAGCCACGAGGAAGCCCGACACATCTGTCCAGTTTTCATAGACGGAAGCCTGTGCGGCGCTTGCCACAATACTTCCCGTTACATCGGATCCGCCTCTTGAAAATGTCTTGATCCGATTGTCCTTACCATGTCCGTAAAATCCCGGAATGACCGCCCTTGGCGTTTCATTAAGCTTTGCGGACAAAACCTTTTCTGTCTTATAGCCGTTCAGATTTCCTTCTTCATTGAAGAAAATGACATCGTACGGATCAATAAACTCATAGTCAAGATAAAAAGCCATGATCTTTCCGTTCAGGTATTCACCCCGGGATGCGGCATAATCTTTATAGGGATCCTCTCTTAAATTCTTTGCAATGATTTCGAAATCCTCATCCAAAGAGAAATCCAGACCGAGGCCCGTAATGATTTCATCATATCTGGCCTTAATCGCCGCCAGCTGCTCATCCAGGTCTCCGTCGCCTTCTGTTGCGATTCTATATGCCTTCAGAAGCATATCCGTGACCTTTGTATCTCCGGGAAACCTCTTTCCCGGTGCACTTGGTACTACGTAGACGCGCTCTTCATCCGAACGGATGATTGCACCGACTTTTTTGAACTGGTCTGCATCCGCGAGGGAGCTTCCCCCGAACTTCACAACTTTTTTCATGCTCTTGCCCCTTACTTCAAGTATTTGCAGATTACAATGTCAGGGATATCATCGCCTGACATGCCCTGCAGTAAGTGTCATTGCGGTCCATTGTACACCATTTTCGTTCAGATCAAAATGAGCAAATTCCATAAATCTGTGCTTTATTTCACTCTTTTTCTTCCGGGACGTCCAGGCAGAACTCACTCGGAAGAAAACGCGGACAGACATTTTCCTTTGTCATAATCACGGAAGAAGCCAGCCTCGTTCCGATTTCGCAGGCTTCTTTCAATGACTTTCCATAGGTCAGTCCGATTGCCACACCGGCAAAGAACGCGTCTCCGCAGCCTGTCGTATCTATCACAGCCACATTCTGCGGCGGACAGATTCCGGAATTTCCGGCAAGATCCGCATAAACCGCTCCCTTGTCTCCCATTGTGACAATCATTCTCGGATACTGCGCAAGTTTTATACGAATCCGGATCACCTCCACCAGCTCCTCGGGGGACATTTGCTCCATCTCTTCAGAGAAGAGCATGCCCGCCTCCTGTGCGTTGCAGACGATACAGTCCGTCTTTTTCAGAAGATCACGCCGCTCCATTGCAATTGACATATTGGAAACAACGGCATACACGGCCTTATGATATTTTTCCGCAAGTGCAAAAATCTTCTTCAGAGTCCCGGCCTCCATATCGATCTCGACAACCACACTGTCCGCATTGCTGATGATTTCGTCTCCCTGCTCATCAAGAATCTCATTGATTCCGCTCAAATCCGGACGCTTGGAAATAGAAGCCACCACGTCATTTTCATTATTGAACACGGCAAGCCATGTTCCCAGCCCATCTCCGTCTCTTCTGATATACTTTGTATTGACGCGATGACGGTTCAGCTTATCGATTACGTCCTGGCTTGTGCCGCTGTGATCCAGTACCGTAACGAAAGTCGGCCTGAGTTCCACATTGGCAATATCTTCCGCCACGTTTCGGCTGACACCGCCATGCATCTGAATCACTCTGCCGACATTTCTCCCTCCGGGAATATACTGAGTCAGAGGATAGCCCTTAATATCCACAAATACAGCTCCGAAAACTACAATTCCCATGTATGACCTCCATCCAAACGATCTGATTTCTCTATCATAGCCGTTCAGGCGTAAAAATCCACTGAAAACTTAATAGAATTTTCAGAAATTCGCTTTTAATATGTTGTATACTGGATATTGGAATTGAAGTGAATACATACAGCGGACAGTTTTGCTGTATATCTTCTATTCACGCAAGGAGATGAGAAAAGAAAATCTATGGACCAGGACGTTATCGAACCGATTTTAAAATACGGTGAGGACATCATAAATTCAGATATTTTTCAAAGCGGATATCGGCAGAAACATCATCTGATCATGACCGTGTCAGATCATTCCATGGATGTCACAATTATGAGTCTTAAAATGAGTCATGCGCTGGGTCATATCGGGATTCACATGGATGAAAAAGATCTCGTAGAAGGCGCCCTCTGCCATGATCTCGGAATTCTGGGGCGTGATAAAAAGTTCAAGACTTCCAGAGAATGCTGTAAGATGCATCCGGTTCTTTCCGTCGGTGAGGCAAAGAAACTGATTCCGGATATGGATCAGAAGACAGAGCAGATTATACGGCGGCATATGTGGCCCGCCACTGCCGTAAGTCTTCCTCCGAATTCAAAGGAAGCATTCATTGTGATGCTTGCGGACAAATACAGCGCCATCCGTGAGTTTATCAGTATCTTTGTCGGTCCTCAGTTCAAGAAAAATATCCGTGATGCCATTCACAAAAAGGCAGCTGCTGATGGCGCGGTGGCATAAAAAAATCAAAAACGATCCTTCGGAATCACGAACCGGAGGATCGTTTTTTGCCGCCATTATGAAGCTTCAAAATCAGCGTCATCTCATGAAATCTCTTATTTCAGTAAATCCGTCAGAATCTCAACGCACTTCTTAACTCCGATGACTCCCGTATCGAGGCAGATGGAGTAATTGGTGCTGTCACCCATTTCCGTATCCGTGTAGTATTTATAATAAGTGCTGCGGAGTTTGTCATGTCTCTCCACAATCTTCTTCAATTCTTCTTCGGATTTTCCGGGATTCAGTTCTGATGCGCGATGAAGTCTTGTCGCAAGGTCCGCATACAGGAAAACGTGAAACGCAGGTATGCCGGCCTCATCAAGGATATGGTTCGAACATCTTCCCACAATGATACACGGCTTTTTTGCAAGGTCCAGGATCACATTCTTCTGCGCATTAAATATGCCGTCATAAGAGCTGCTGTACGGAGCCGCCCCATTTAAGAAGCTATTCAGCCATTTGCTTCCGCGGCTCATGGATTCACCTTCCCGTTCCACATCAGCAAGAGAATAGCCGCTCTCCTTTACCGTCTTTTTTACAAAGTCCCTGTCATAAAATTCAATTCCGAGATTTTTCGCAAGGGCTGATGCAACTGTTCTTCCGTATGCCGCATACTGACGGCTGATCGTAATGACTCTGTTCTGTAGATTTTCCATTTTCTTCTTCCCCATAGTGGTACGTTTTTATTTTTCCTCAAGAAATCTCTTGGCCACTCTTACGCTTCATTCAGCACCGGCAAAGTCAAATAAAACTCTTTTAAAAACAATCGGACCGACTTCCATGCTGTTGGAATTCGGCCCGTATGATACTTCCTTTTTCGAAAATTTACTTTTCCTCTTATGTTCTGTCTTCAATCGGAACGAACTGCATTCTTTCACCCACGTACTTTGTGGCCGGACGCATGATTTTTCCGTCATACAGCTTATTTTCCACATTGTGCGCGACCCAGCCGGATACACGTGCAATTGCGAAAAGAGGCGTAAACAGATCCTCGGGAATTCCAAGAAGATTGTAAGCAAATCCCGAATAAAAATCAACATTTGTCGGAAGTTCTTTTCCTTTCCGTTCTTTTCCGATTCTATGGACTGTATCCTCAAATGCATGATAGAAGGCAAACTTCTCTTCACAGCCCTTTTCTTTTGCCAGATGTTCACAAAGAGTACGCAGAAGTTCCGCTCTCGGATCCGACAAAGTATAGACAGCATGGCCAAAACCGTAGACAAGACCGCTGTGGTCATACAGCGCACCGTCAAACAGATCATTGACGATTTTTTCCAGCCGAACCGGATCCGTATCATAATGCGTAAGATCGATGACTTCCTTCATCATCTCCGCCACGGAAATGTTCGCGCCTCCATGTCTTGGTCCCTTCAGAGATCCCAAAGAGCCGCAGATCGCGGAGTAAAGGTCCGTTCCAGTGGACCCGATGACGACATCCGTAAATGCGGAGTTATTTCCGCCGCCGTGGTCGGCATGCATTACAAGGAGGGCATCCAGAAGATTGGCTTCTTTCTGCGTGAACTTCCCATCCGGACGCAGCATAAACAGAATATTTTCCGCAATGGAATATTCTCTTCTGGGATAATGAATAATCAGAGATTTCCGAAATGCATCATGCTGCTTTGCCTGATATGCGTAGCATCCCATGGTTGGAAACTTTGCGATCAGATTGAGACCCTTGCGAAGTGTCTCATAGACGTCAATATTGTCCGGATCATCATCGTAGTTATAAAGAGCCAGTGTCAGAGTCTGCATCCGGTTCATCAGATTACGCGACGGAGATCTAAGGATTTCGTTGATGAGAAAGTTTTCCGGCAGCTCATACCGCATGCCCAGAGATTCCCGGAAGTCTCTCAGCTGCTCTTTCGTCGGAAGGAAACCGAACAGCAAAAGGAAACAGGTCTCTTCGTAACCGCAATTTCCCTGACGGTTTCTGATCAGATCTTTGATGCTGTATCCGCGGTACAGAAGGTCACCTTCACAGGGTTCCACGGTTCCGTCGTCGTTTTTCTTATATCCGATAACATCAGAAACTCTTGTCAGCCCGAAGCGAACGCCGGTCCCGTCTTCATTTCTCAGTCCCTTTTTCACGTTATATTTCTTAAACAGGGAATTCGGTATATCCGTATAGTTTGAAGACTTACCGAAGAACCTGGCCAGAATACTGTCATCAAAATAGTCCGTTCTCGTCGCCAATCTGTCTTTTGCCATCCATATTCCTCCCATTCAAAAATTTAGTTTATTATAGAGCCGCAGTTTAATAATGTCAAATATTAACGTGTTAAAGTGCTATGGCAATTCTGCATTGGTTACTCTTTAGACATAGCTCATGGCACGGGCCTCAATCATGGCCTGTTGTTCCGGGACGCTTCCGCTCGCTCGCTCTCGCAGCAGTTCTAGATTCATGCGGCGCCCGAGGGCTTGCATTCATCAAGAACTGGCGTCGCTCGGACGCCC
>CAYYEB010000012.1:10763-20212 GCA_964470725.1 uncultured Lachnospiraceae bacterium
TCATGCGGCGCCCGAGGGCTTGCATTCATCAAGAACTGGCGTCGCTCGGACGCCCTGATCAATCAGGCCACGATCTGAAGCCCTGTATCCTACAGGTGTGAGCAATAATTAGAATTAACGGAATCTCATCTGACTACTGTACCTTTTCGATCATCTTATCCACGGCCGCAGTTTAATAATGTCAAATATTAACGTGTTAAAGTGCTATGGCAATTCTGCATTGGTTACTCTTTAGACATAGCTCATGGCACGGGCCTCAATCATGGCCTGTTGTTCCGGGACGCTTCCGCTCGCTCGCTCTCGCAGCAGTTCTAGATTCATGCGGCGCCCGAGGGCTTGCATTCATCAAGAACTGGCGTCGCTCGGACGCCCGGATCAATCAGGCCATGATCTGAAGCCCTGTATCCTACAGGTGTGAGCAATAATTAGAATTGACGGAATCTCATCTGATTACTGTACCTTTTCGATCATCTTATCCACGGCATCTTCCATCTCTTTTACAGCCCGCAAGGATTTCTCCGCCTGATCAGATTTTGTATAGTAATAGAATTTGATCTTCGGCTCCGTACCGGACGGTCTCATGGCAAACCAGCTGCCGTCGGTCATCTGGAATTTCAGGGCGTTCTGTGGAGGAATATCCTCATATCCGCCAATATAATCTGTCATCTTCTTTACCGTAAAGTTTCCGATCTTTTCCGGCTTCCCATTTCGGAAAGTATCCATGATGCGTCTGATTCTCTTTTGTCCGGCCTCTCCTTTCAGAACAACGGATATCTGTCCTTCCGCAAAATATCCGTACTTTTTGTAGAGTTCTTCCAGTGCATCGGAAAGTGACATCTGTTTTTTCCTATAATAGGCCGCCATCTCGGTAATCAGCATTCCTGCCGTAATCCCGTCTTTATCCCGAACTGCTTCTCCCGGTGCGCACCCGATACTCTCTTCATAACCGAAAAAATAATGATATCCCTTTGCTTCAAGCTCAGGAATCCTCCCGCAGATGTTCTTAAATCCGGTCAGTGCCTCAAATACGGAAATACCATAGTCTTCACAGATTGCTCTCCCGAAATTTCCGGTCACAATGGACTTTATCATCATAGGCTTTTCCGGCATTGTTCCGTTTTCCTTCATTGCCGCTGCCATATATGCGATCAGCATAGCTCCGGTCTGATTGCCGTTGAGGGCTATATATCCGCCCTTACCGTCAGCTATTTCCACTGCCATGCGGTCACTGTCAGGATCTGTTGCGATCAATACCTCCGCATGTTTCTCTTTTCCGAGTTTTTCCGCAAGTTCAAAGGCCTTCGGATTTTCCGGATTCGGGAACGGAACTGTCGTAAAGTCGGGATCCGGATCCTTCTGCTCAGGTACTACAGTGAAATCTGTAAAGCCCCGGCGTCTGGCCATTTCCTGCATCGGAATGCTTCCTGCACCGTTGAGCGGCGTATAGACAACCGGAACGCTCAGATCCAGCTGTTCATCCGGCCGCTGCGCCATGCTGAGTACATACTGCATGTATGCTTCATCCATATCATGCCCGAGCATGATCGCCAGCCCCCGATCCTGTGCCTCTTTTAAGGAAAGCTTCTTAAAATCATCGAAGAGATCAAGGTTCTGAATTTCTTTCAGCATTCCGTCTGACACTTCCCCTGAAATCTGGGCGCCGTCTTTCCAGTACACCTTATATCCGTTATATTCCTTCGGATTATGGCTTGCGGTCATATTGATGCCGGACACCGTGCCGAGTTTTCGAATGGAAAATGACAGCTCCGGTGTCGGACGAAGTGACGGAAACAGGTAAGCTTTTATTCCGTTTCCCGCCAGAATCTCCGCAGCCAGTTCCGAAAATTCCTTTGAGTGATGCCGGCAGTCATAGGCAATTACAACTCCCTTTGCACTATCTTCACCGGATTTCAGAATGTAATTGGCGATTCCCTGTGTTGCCCGTCCGACAGTCAGTTCGTTCATGCGGTTCGTTCCGGCTCCGCAGATTCCCCGAAGTCCTGCCGTACCGAACACAATCTCCTGATAAAAACGGTCTGTAATTTCTGCATCATTTCCCCGAATCGACTCAAGCTCTCTTCGCATAGGGCTTTCGGAAGGCAGACGTCTCAGCCACTCTTCATATGTTTTCTGTGCGTTCATTTCCAGTCCTCGCTTTCTCTTTTTTCGAACATTTTACGATGTTTTCATTATAAAACATCATGTTCACAACTTCTATCTTTAGAAACCGTTACTGTTCCCTACTAAGCTATACAGGTCATGATTTGAGGCGCGTCCCTTCAATTATGTCTGAACAGTAACAGCAAACTAAAGATAGCATTTTCCATCATTTTGTTTTACTATAATGCTTATGACAATGCATGGTTGTAAAAGCCTTACGGTTCGAACAATGCCATGCAAAATGGAAAAGAGGAAAATATCATGAGTGATTATCTTTATTTTGTACCGACAAAAGAAGACGCTGTCACGCTTGTCGGCCTTTTATACAGAGAAAGTAAAATGAATGTTCTAGGAACGGCTTACAGCGAGAACAGGATGCTGCGTTCCGTGCAGAAGACGATACGGGGCCGGTATCTGCACTATTCCGATATGTACGGAAGCGGACTTGCCTATCATGCCTCAAAAGGGGAATATGTCCTGGTAATCAGTGTGGATGGAGATGATTCGTCTCCGGAGTTTATCTTCGGTGAGGACAATGAAGAAGAGTCAAAATCGCTTGGCGCAAAAAAGAATGCTCCCACTTTTTCTCTGACGGATGAAGAACGTGAGGTCATTGCCCGAACAACCGGCGTCAGCGCAAGCGGCATCGAGGGACTTACGGAAAATAACGATTTAATCCCGGTCGTCTTCACTCATGTGGACGATGAAATTGCGCAGGCCGCACAGGAAGCTTACCCGGATCTGCACATCAACGGAAATGCCTGACGTCATAAGTATCGTCTCCATTTATTTATTGGTTTTTTATTCAATACAAATCGGTTTTTTATTCAATACAAAGAAATGCTCCCGTTCTTCAGACCACTTGCATGATCTGAAACGGGAGCTATTCTTTACTTTTCAATTATTCTGTTGTCTTATCCGGCAGAAAATCCCTCTTTCGAATCTTAAAACTGCAAAATCATGAGGTAACGCGGCGAATTGCCACGATATTCTTGCTGGAAGCGGAACGTGTATTTGTAATACCCGCCTTTGAGCTCTGCGCTTCAATGATTCCTCCATTGCCGTCATAGATTGCCACATGACCGGAATACACAATCACATCACCGGCTTTTGCTTCTGACAGTGAGGAAACTGCCGTACCGGCAGATGCCCATTCACCGGAAGTACGATATTCACCGCTGTAGTTTCCTGTATTCTTCAGGACTTCATATACAAAATGTGAACAATCGATACCGCCTGTCAGGGAATCGCCGCCCCAAAGATACTTTCCGCCTACATACTGATTTGCGTAATCCACAATACTTGATGAACCCGAAGAAGATGATGTCTTCTCTGCAGATTTTGCAGAAGCGGAAGAATTTTCAGATGAGGAATCTTCATCAGAAGATTTTTTTGCAGAAGAAGCCTTCGATCTTGTGCTCTTTGTGGATTTTGCAGACGCCGTATTCGTAGAAGAAGTGCTGCTCTCTTCATCTTCCTCAGATGCCTTTGCAGAAGATTTCACATTTTCAGTTTCATCCTCCTCTGCATCCTGCTCATCTGAAGATTGCGAATCCTGGTCCTCATTTTCTGCATCTTCATCTGTATAAGCTGTATCTTCCTCGTCGGAATCCTCCTCCGAAGATTTCGTATACTTTACATTTGAATCAGATGTCTCTTCCTCATCCGAGGAATCTTCTGCATCAGAAGAATTCTTTTTAGATGATGTCCGCGCCTTTGCTGCCTGCTGTTCCGCTTCCGCCTCAGCCTGTGCCTTGGCAATTGCTGCAGCCTGCGCCTTCTGCTGCTGGATCTTTGCGATCTGAGCCGTCTGCTGCTGAATTAATGCTGTAATCTGAGCCGCCTGGCTCTTCGCCGTTGCAATCTGATTTGCATAATCTGCATTTGCCGACTGCATTGACTGAAGCTCGGAATTGAGCTCCGTATTCTGATTATCCAGAGCTGATTTCTGTGCGACAAGATTGGCCTTCTGATCCTCAAGAGCCTTCTTCTGACTTTCAAGGCTTGTCTTTAAGGTCTTGACTTCTTCTACCGTATCAGAGAGCTTTTTGTATGCCTCCTGATCCGTCTTCTCAATTTCCGTTGCATATTCTGCGGCATTATTGACCGATTCCGAACTTGCTCCATTGAGCATCCGGATCAGCGCGCCCTTCTTTCCGCCGCTTTCATAGATATACTGCACACGCTTCTGCATCTCGGCATACTGGTTGTCGCGACTTGCCTCTGCTGAAGTGAGTTTTGTCTGTGTCTCTTCAATCTTGGACTGTTTCTCATCAATCTGCTTCTGTGTCTCATCAATATCCGTCTTCTCAATTTCCGTTGCATATTCTGCGGCATTATTGACCGATTCCGAACTTGCTCCATTGAGCATCCGGATCAGCGCGCCCTTCTTTCCGCCGCTTTCATAGATATACTGCACACGCTTCTGCATCTCGGCATACTGGTTGTCGCGACTTGCCTCTGCTGAAGTGAGTTTTGTCTGTGTCTCTTCAATCTTGGACTGTTTCTCATCAATCTGCTTCTGTGTCTCATCAATATCAGACTGAGCCTGGTTGATCTGTACCATCAGGTCTACCAGATCCTGATTGATGGAACTGATCTGGGACTGAACCTGCTCCTGTTTCGCCTGTAATGTGGCAAGTGCCGCATTCTGACTATTCAAAGCTTCCTGATTGGCATCTCTTGATGCTGTCAGGTCGCTTTCTTCATCCGCATATACTGCCATGGCCGGTGTGAAGGCCATGCTGCAGGCCAGAATGATGCTTAAGAGTCTACTCTTCATATTCCCTCCATAAAAATGTATGTTAGTCTATGATTCATATCGGAATCTTCTGTCCGCAACATACATACCATAGAAAGGAAATGTGAAGACTCTGTGAAATAATTACGATTTTTTTACAAAATGATTGCGAACTGAGCACTTAGTTATCTCTTCTGCGGCTTCCATTCAGTAAAATAAGTCGTAAGAGCGACAAAATGCTTGCAGCTGCAGCTGCCACATATGTCATAGCCGCGGCCCTCAGTACGGCACGTGACTGGTCCACTTCCGAAGGAGCAAGGATGCCATAATCCTCAAGCATAGCAAGCGCCCTCTTCGACGCGTTAAACTCTACCGGAAGTGTCACAAGCTGAAACAGAACGCCAAAAGAAAACAGAAAGATTCCGATATCTACAAAGAGATTCGACAATCCCAGAATAAGACCCAGGATGACAATCCAGATTCCGACATTGGATCCGATATTTGCGATCGGAACAAGCGCAGACCGAATAGAAAGAGGTGTATATCCCGTCTCCGCCTGCATCACATGTCCGCATTCATGAGCTGCAACGCCGATTGCGGCCACCGAATCAGAGCCATATGTCGTATCGGATAAATTAACCGTCCTGTTGCCCGGATTAAAGTGATCCGTAAGATCCCCGGAAACATGTCCGATGCGAACATCCCTGACATTATTTCTCCGCAGAATTTCTTCTGCTGCCTGCGCTCCCGTCATTCCGCAGGACGCCCTTACTTTGGCATATTTTCTGTATGTATTTTGTACCTGGGCGCTTGCCGCCACAGTGATAATTGCACCGATAATGACAAGGATATAGGTCCAGTCAAAATAGTAATACATGGCTATCCCTCCTTAGATAATAATACATATCATTTCTTATTCGTAATTGACACGTACAGGTCATACAGCGCCGATCCGGTCTTTCCCTTTGCCGGATGCTCGTCATCTCCGATTTCAAACGTGTAGGAGTCGTAGGTATTAATAATTTCCGTTCCGGAAGGATGTTTCCGGATTCTCTGAAATTCCTGTGAGGAGTATGTCTTGTGGACATGCCCATGAAGCATATACTTCGGTTTCCATTTCTCCAGAAGCTCATTAAAACACTCAAATCCCCGATGCGGAAGATCATCCATGTCGCCATATCCTTTCGCAGGCGCATGTGTCACAAGCATATCGAAGCCATTGCGCACGCTGATTGTCATATTCAGCTTCCGGATCCGCCGCTTCATTTCGGACTCAGAATACATGTCCTTTCCTTCATTGTACCGCATGGAACCACCAAGTCCCAGAATTCTGAGACCATGAAAATCATAGATTTTATCATCAATATCGATGCATCCGTATGGCGGGCGGGTATCGTAGACACCGTCATGATTTCCCCGTACATACAGAAGCGGTACGTTTGTCATGGATTCCAGAAACTGCAGGTAATCCGGATTCAGATCTCCACAGGATATGATAAGATCCACCCCTTTTGTGCGTGACGGATCATAATAATCCCATAGTGCCTTACACTCATCATCTGCTACCGCAAGTATCTTCATATCAATTCTCCAGAATCCCGCTGACCTTTACCGCTTCTTTACCTGACTCCGTCAATTCATTAAACTCCGGTATATCTCCGATCACATTGTCATTGAGCCAGTTCATTGTAATAATTTCCTCATTGGAAAGGCCAGGCGCATTTTCATCTTTTACAAGTCCGTTCTGACTATGCAGTTCTCCTCCAAAAGGATCCAACTGACCGCTTATAATAAGATTTTTCAGCTTCCGTACCATTTTCCTGGAATTGTAAGAAATCTTGTCTCCTAAAATGACATCCACAACTCCCGAGGACATTCCCCACCAGTAATTTACCGCCTGATCTTTCTTCAACTGCAGCTTGATCGGCTCTTCACCTTCCACGATAGGTCGAAGAATCAGATAATAATATCTTCCCCAGTTGACATAGGGAACCGCAAGATTTGTAATCTCCCCATCCGCATTCTTAATGTAAATTCCATATGCTCTTGAAGCCTCATCCGGCTGAATGACGTTTGGTCCCGAAAATGTTCTGATTCCCTGCTCCAGAAATCTTTCTTCCCAGTTTTTGGAAGGTTCGGAAGATCCCCAGCTTAAATATATCTTTATTTCAGGATCAATGACCGCCGCGCCGATTGCAAATGCATTGATATTTGCGATCGACGTATAAATCGGATAGTTGGCGCGATAGGCGATTTTGTGATTTTCCGTATACATTGCGGCAAGTGTTCCCATCAGGAATTTTGCCTCACACATCCTTGCATAGTAAGTGAGCACTGCGTTGTGCGACTGATTGATCGAGCAATTCATAAACCGGATATCCGGATAATGAATCGCGCTTTTCAAAGTTTCCTTTATATGAACAGGAGAAGTGGAAAAAATCACCGAATCATCATCCGCCGCCGAAGCATCTATTGCCCTTCGGATTTCATCATCTGTCTCGCAGTTTTCGAATTTAATCGCTTCCACGGCACCATGAAAACTATCCATAAGTGACAACCGACCGAGTTCATGGGCATAGGTCCATCTGGAACTTTCCGGATTTTTGGCATAAAGAAATGCGACACGAAGCGGATCTCTTACCGTGTACACTTTTGTCTGTGTCGGTGTAAACAGATTTGTAATCAGGTTGCCATCCTGTTTCGGTACATTTTCCGGAGTCTCCACCAGATCAATTGTATCTCCGCTTGCTGCAAGCAGAATCTCATTCCAGACTTTTCTCACCTGAGCTTCAATCACCGAAGAAGGTTCATGAAGAAGACTGTCCGTGCCATAGAAATTCAGGTAAATAAGAAACGCATCTCCACACTCGATTTCAAGATTATCTCCGCCGTTTTCGCGGAAAAACCGCCGAAATGTATGATAGGAAAACTTCAGTTCCCTGACTTTCTCCTCCGGCCAGGAGTGATCCAGATCCATTCCCATACTTTTGGCAAGCTGTTCGTATCCGCCTTCTTTTGTGAATGTAATCTCATAAATAGGACAAACATTATAAAAATCTACAAATTCATAATATTCTATGGATTCCGGATCATTCGTCCTTTTTGGCATTACTCTCGTAATATTGGCCAGGATATCCGCGATGCCAAGATATCTCGATACGGAAACTCTCTTATTTCCTTCCTGTACATAAAATTTCCGTTTGTATTCATAAACTATAATCTGGTCCCGAATTCCCTCATCGACTGCAGAATCATACAGATGGGACCATTTCGTCGCAAACTCTGTATCCGTATCCAGAATTGGCATAAAGTTACTGGCAAACGCATTTTGCCTGTCAGCATTTCTTGTGCCGACAATTTGACTGAGCGGAATTTCAGCTATTCCGAGCTTCATGGTATTTGCATCTTTATCTTCCCCGAGAATATCTTCCAGTGCCACCGGGTAGGGAGATCTTCCCTCGGATTTGTCTTTTTTCATAGCCTTGAGACCAAGTTTTCTGGCTTTTTCATAGTCTTCGATCATAAAAAAGTCTCCTTTAGCGCATGTAACTTCTGTCTTTGACATCATACACCAACGCCCGTGAAAAGAAAATAAAGATCAATCAGTGCAAGACTTACCGTTCTGTAAACGGAAGATCGGACTCTTCAGAAGATCCTTCATCAGTTTTCTTGTCTTTTCTCTTGTTTCTTTCTTATTGCTATTCGGTTTCATGTGAATAAATCCCCAGAACCCAAGAACCAGGAAAGAATTCAGCTGACGCAGATCATAGTCCGGATTCATAAATTTAGAATACCGGTCCTCGTATTTTTCCAGAATTTTCATCACAGATCTGTAATACATTGCGGCCAGGTCAAAACTGGAAAGAATTGATACAGACTCTGTTATATGCTCATTGTCAAAAAATGTATCAATCAGATTCAGAAAGCTTTTTTCCACATCATGCCCGGCATTATTTTTCTTCTGACGTTCATCAAATTCCTTAAGAAAATTCTCCTCATAGTCAGCAAAACAGTCTTCAAGCAGAGCATACTTATCTGCATAATAATTATAAAAAGTATTACGGCTCACCAGAGCATTTTCACAGATCTCTGTAATCTTAATGGAATCAAAGTTCTTCTTTTGAAGAAGTAAAAATAAAGATTCTTTCAGGGCCTTTTTTGTTTTCATAATTCTTTTGTCCATATCTGTACACTCCTTTTCAATTGTCACTTATCGATACAGTCACGGCCTAACAATCGATGAATTATATGACTTCCTGTCCTATAATTATACAGTAGTATAGATACATTACAAGCTATAATAAACATCGAAGGCTTGTCATGTCCGACTGGAAAATATATCTCCCGGCCCTCAAAATCGTTTTGGATTCGGGTCCGGGAGATATATTTTCCAGTCAGACATTATCTTTTGTATAAAAAAAGAGCTGATTTCTCAGCTCTTCTCTCCACGTACCCTCAAAACCGCATATATCTTTCAGCCCTTAAGCTGCATCAAATCAATTCCAAGCAAGTGCTTTGGTCAGCCCCTCGTCCTATTAGTAACAGTCAG
>CAYYEB010000013.1:0-19515 GCA_964470725.1 uncultured Lachnospiraceae bacterium
TTGCCGCTTATAGTAAAAGTGGAAAGAGCTTCGATGAACTCATGACATTTTTACAGCCATGAAGTTTTTTAGTGTAACTTTTTTGAGAAGTTCACATTTATATTACCGGAAGTAATGCCAAGATGCTGAGCAGTGAAATGGAGGCGAAGCTTGGCGGCCGGTATATTACAATGAAGATCATGCCGTTTTCTTTGAAAGAAATTTTGAGACATGATAAAATTCCGTATTCCAAACGGGACCAGCTTTCCACAGTGAATGTAGGCAGGATTCGTGGATGTGCGGAAGAGTATTTGAATTCGGGTGGATTGCCTGAATCACTGGATTTTAAGACAAAGCGCATATATATCCAGAATGTCTATGATAAGGTGCTGCTGGGGGATATCATTGCGCGAAACAAAGTTATGAATCCGATGGCCCTTCGGCTTCTGATAAAAAAAATTGCGGAAACCGTCATGCATGAAATTTCGTATAACAAATTAGCCGGCAATATAAGGGCAACCGGCGTCAAATGCTCAACGGATGCTGTTATTAAATATGTTGGGTATGCGGAAGATGCGTGTCTTTTATTTCGGACAATGAATTATGTGGCCAAGTTTTCGGAAAAAGAAGGGACGCCTCGCTTTTATTTCATTGACAATGGGTTTCTTTCGCTTTTCCTGATTGATAAACCAACAGCTCTTTTGGAAAATGCCGTTGCCGTACAGCTTCATCGAAAATACCAGGAGCACGTTTATTACTACAAGTCGACAGTAACCGGGATTGACCTCGACTTCTTTCTTCCGGATGCGGGTACAGCCATTCAGGTTACATATGCTTTGGATGATTATTCACGAGAGAGGAAAGTTCGCACACTGGTACGTTTTGCAAAGAAAACGGAAGGCATTGAACATTGCATCATTGTAACACATGAAGATGAAGATACGATTGAGCAGGATGGTGTAACGATTGATGTGATTCCTCTGTACAAATTCCTTCTACATTGAAACATATGACCTGCCATTAAAATGCATTTTTCCCCTGTTCCCATTCTTTCAGATGACTGAAGAAATTGCGGAAGCGTGACTGATTCTTTTTTAGGCAAAACAGATAATAGGTTACGCTTGCCTCCGGATCACTGAGCGGAATAATTTTGCGATTATTGGTTTCACGCTGCTCGTACTGATTAAAATAATCGGAGAAAAACGTCGGAAGAGCCGAAGCGTCTGCAATTTCAGTAAAAGTTTCACGATCTTCCTGGAGCAGAAGATGCGGATGCGGAATTTTCTTCAGGGCAAGATCATACCAAAAGCCGACATTTGTATATTGCAGCATTGGAACATCTTCCAAATCCGCAAAGGAGATGCTGTCGAACGCTGCCAGAGGGTGTGCCGGCGGAACCGAGACACTTAAAGATTCATGTCCGCAGACGCGATAATACAGATCGTCACTGTCTTCTTCGGGCAGTTCGTGCAGCACGATAAGCTGATAAGTCTCATCGCGAAGCCCCTTCAGAAGTACATCGTCTGTGTGGATATCGCTGGAGATAGTCATCTTGTTGTACATTCTCTGAAGATGGGGCGTCAGTTCATATAACGGTACGGGAGCGCAGCAGCCGAGAGCAATGGTGCGGCGGCTGCGGTCAAAGGCCTGCACGGTGCGAACCAGATCCCGGTCCTCTTCGAGAACATGGGCGGCTCGTTCAGCCGCCAGTTTTCCGTTTTCATTGAGATACAGCCGGTTCTTCTGACGATCAAACAGAGTGACTCCCATTTCCTCTTCCAGTTTTTTCATAGAACGTGTCAATGCAGGCTGTGAGATATGGAGCTCTTCAGAGGCTGCAGAGAGAGTACCGCAGCGCGCAAAGGCGTCCAGCTTTTCAAGAAGATAAATTTCGATCATGGAAGTCCTCCTTTCGGATATCATTGGAGTCAGAAATCCTTTTGACACTCACATCATAACATCCGGAAAATGGTCTTACAAGTAACAGAAAGACAGATGCATTGAATCCTGGTACCCTTTGCTGTTCACTCTCTATATTATACAGGTCACGCTCTGAGAACCGTCAGTTTTGAGCGTGTCTGAACAATAACCTGACCATAGGTCCAGATCGGTTCTGACAGTTTGGAGCTGAGCCTGTTAGATGTAATACTCCAGCTGATAACTCATATCCGGCGGCGTGCAGCTCTCTCTGACAATGAGCTTCCCCTGCACTTCAACACGAACAGCCGTCTTATGTCCTCCATGCATCCGATCGCACAAAAGATCTACTGCAAATTTTCCCATTTCTGCCTTTGGAATGTGTACAGTTGTCAGCATTGGCTTTGTAAACTGAGCGGCTTCGATATCGTCACTCCCTATAACGGAGGGGGAGTAATAGCGATTTCGTGACTGGGCAAGACTGCGAAGCATGCCTACGGCAATGGAATCGGAAGCTGCATAGATTGCCGTTGGCGCGTCTTCGGGTTCGCGTTTCAGCAGTTCCTGCATGATATGGTAGCCCTCAGCTTCTGTGGAATCCGCTTCAAAGATATTATGAATGTCAGGGGTCAGATTGTACCGAAACATGGTTGACTGGAATCCTTCATAGCGCTTTTCCCCATGGCAGTCTCCGGCATAGGCGATCTTTCTGTGACCCAGATGAATCAGGTATTCCACTGCGGTTTCGGCAATCCGTTTTCCGTCACAGGTTACGTCATCTACCAGATAATTGGTGGAGTTACGGTTGCAGGATACAATAGAACGATATTCCTTCATCAAAGCTTCTAAGGAAGCTTTCTCACATTTTCCCAATATAATGAGACCGGTATCTTTCAGTGTGCGCGTTTGAGTCATAGAACGAATCCTGTTCTGGCAGAGCGCAGCTTTTTTACCTGTCAGATCGGAAAATTCGGGACAGACCCAGATCTTGTCAAGAATACAGTTCTTTTGCATAAGAACGGCCCGAATATCCCGAAACATTTCTTGGAAGAAATCATCGGCCGCATTTTCTTCTCCGCGGGTAAACAGCACATCGATGTAATCCGGATGCTGATTTTTGCCATGCACTCCGTTTTTTAAGCTTTTTGCGGATTCGTTCATCACATAGTGATTCCGTCTGGCAATATCCCATATTTTTTCACGTACTTCTTCAGAGGAACACTTATAGTCGGGGTGATTCAACACTCTGGACACGGTCGCGATGGAAACGCCGGCTTCTTTTGCAATTTCTTTTAATGTCATGTCGCAGCACCTCTTTCTGATCCCGAATTTCGAAGATACAGGTAATTCTTTTTTACATTGCTATGATCGATTTACAAAATAAACATACGAAAATAGTAGGAAATATATTTTCTAAATCTTACCCAGATTTCCACGAAAAGTCAAGAAAGTCGGTTCCGTCCGTCGGAAAAGACAGCCGGATTGTCGAAGAAAAAGTGTGAAAATTTTCATGAAATTCCATATGAAAATGAGATCCTCATGACAAAGAACAACTGGTAAGATTCAAATTTCCCGGTAAATTCAATGATGTAAACGTTTGCACGAAAATATCCCGACCATATTTGAACAGATGGCTGAAAATGAATTTTATTTGCCTTTCATAAATTGTGCTTATAGCCGATTATCCGGAATCCATAAGATGATCGGCATTTTTCACTGAAAAAAATTTTTTCAGAAAATTCCTGAAAACGTTTGCGATTTTTTGCATTTTCCGTGTTTCAAAAAACAGGTATAACTATCTGCAACATAAATACACCACAACGAAGAGGGAGGAGCTTATGAATAAAAGATTATTATCAGGAGTAGCAGCATTAGTATTGACCATCACCACTCTTGCGGGATGTGGATCTTCCTCAAGTACAGCAAACATTTCTGCCGCGAAAGCAAATGCATCGGGAACGACAAGTGTTGCAGAAGCGACAGAGAGTTCATCCGGAGGGAAGACGATTACATTAACGAACGTTTCCTATGATCCGACACGTGAACTTTATGAAGCATATAATAAACTTTTCGCTAAACACTGGGCGTCTGAGCACAATGGACAGAAGGTGGTGGTGACACAGTCCCATGGAGGCAGCGGCAAGCAGGCTCTTGAAGTTGCCAACGGCTTGAAAGCCGACGTGGTGACACTGGCCCTGGAACAGGATGTCAATGCGGTAGAGGATGCAGGACTCATCGATAAGGGATGGATCAATGAATTGCCAAATGATTCTTCTCCGTACACGTCCACAATCGTATTTCTGGTTCGCAAAGGTAATCCAAAGCATATCAAGGACTGGGATGATCTCGTAAAGGACGGTGTGGGAGTTGTGACACCGAACCCGAAGACATCCGGAGGCGCAAGATGGAATTTCCTGGCGGCATGGGCCTATGCAAAGAAAAAGTATAACGGTGACGAGGACAAGATCAAGGATTTTGTCAAGAAGCTGTATCAGAATGTAGTAGTTCTCGATTCCGGTGCCCGCGGTGCAACAACTTCCTTCGTGGAAAACGGACAGGGCGATGTTCTGATCGCGTGGGAAAATGAGGCATATCTTTCCAAGAAAGATTATGGAGATAAGTATGAGATTGTCACTCCATCCATTTCCATTCTGGCGCAGCCGTCAGTCGCAGTCGTCGATGAAGTGGCAAGGGAACGCGGAACCGAGAAGGTGGCAACGGAATATCTGAAGTATCTCTACAGTGATGAAGCACAGGAACTTGAGGCGGAAAATTACTATCGCCCGACGAATGAAAAAATTCTGAAGAAGCATGCCGACACGTTTGATCTGAACATCAATCTGGTGACTATTAAGGACTTCGGCGGATGGGAGAAGGCGCAGGAGAAATACTTCGCAGACGGAGGTATTTTCGATCAGATCTATGAAGGGTAATCTCGACATGCATAGCAAATGCAGAAGCGAGTAAATTGTCATCTTAGCCGGTAAAACATATCTCACGGCGCTCAAAATCGTTTTGGATTCGCGTCTGGGGGATAGTTTTACCCGGCTCAGATTCGTATGCAGCAATGATTGCGTTTAGAAGGGCAGACATATGAGGAAGAACAAGCACATTATTCCGGGATTCGGGCTTTCCATGGGAGTTACAATCACAATGTTGTCCCTCGTGGTATTGATTCCGCTGGCGGGACTTGTCGTGTATGCGGCCAAGCTGAGTCCGGCGGAATTCTGGAGGGTCGTGACAAGGGCAAGAGTCCTGGCAAGTTTTAAGGTCAGTTTCCTGACGGCAGGCATCGCCTCAGTCATCAATCTGGTGATGGGTGTCATCATTGCCTGGGTTTTGGTGAGATATGATTTTCCGGGGAAACGGATTATGGACGGTATCATCGAACTTCCGTTTGCACTTCCGACAGCAGTAGCAGGTATTGCGCTTACGTCTCTTACAGCAGACACCGGACTTATCGGCCGGCTGTTCGCGCCGCTGGGAATCAAGATCGCCTATACGAGGACAGGCATCACAATTGCACTTATTTTTATAGGAATTCCGTTTGTTGTCAGAGCAGTGCAGCCTGTACTGGAAAAGCTGGACAGTTCCTATGAAGAGGCGGCCTATGTGATGGGAGCAAAAAGGAGTCTGGTATTTCGAAAAGTTGTTCTGCCGGAGCTGATTCCGGCGGCACTCACGGGAGCCGGCCTTGCTTTCGGCCGATGCCTCGGAGAGTATGGAAGCGTTGTATTCATTGCCGGAAATAAACCGTTTTCGACTGAGATTACGCCGCTGATTATCATGTCAGAGCTGCAGGAATTTGATTATAAGAGTGCATGCTCCATTGCACTGGTAATGCTTGTGGCAGCTTTTCTGATCCTGTTCCTGGTCAATCTGGTACAGGCAAGAAATAATAAGATTTTGCGGGGAGGCGCATCAGCATGAATGAAAAAAAGGAAACGGCAGGATCGAATGCAACAAAGTATATCCTGATTGCAGTAAGTGCGCTATTCCTGTTTCTCTTCCTGATTCTGCCTCTGGTGACCGTGATCTATGAGGCCTTTCGAAAGGGATGGGAAACATATAAAGCGGCAGTTACGGATGAATATACAATCAAGGCAACACTCCTTACAATCCGTGCAACGGTCATTGCGGTGGTTTGCAATACTATCTTCGGACTTTTTGCCGCATGGGCGGTGACCAAATATCAGTTTCGCGGAAAGAAAATTCTGACGACTCTGATCGATGTTCCGGTCACGGTTTCCCCGGTCATTGCCGGCCTCATTTTCATCCTCCTTTATGGTCGGCAAAGTCCGCTGTATCCGTTCCTGAAGGCACACAACATTGAAATTGTCTTCGCTGTGCCGGGCATCATCATTGCGACCATTTTTGTGACGTTTCCGTTCATTTCCCGTGAAATAATTCCGGTTCTTGAAGCGGAAGGAACGGACGAAGAGGAAGCTGCGGCACTGATGGGAGCAGGCGGATGGACCATTTTCCGGAAAATTACATTCCCGCATATCAGGTGGGCATTTCTCTACGGTGTTGTCCTATGTACAGCCCGTGCAATGGGAGAATTCGGTGCGGTATCGGTTCTGTCCGGGCACCTGAGAGGGAAGACCAATACGCTTCCGCTTCATATTGAAATTCTGTTCAATGAGTTCAATTACACGCAGGCCTTTGCGGTATCTTCTATTCTCGTGGTGCTTGCACTGATTATTCTGGTTCTTCGAAGCGTTCTGGAATATATCGGAAAACGGGAGCTTGCAGCTGCCGCGGAAGAAGCGGAAGAGGCCGAAATCGGTGCGGATGAACTTGCTGTGGATGTTGCTGAGATCCAGAAAATCCATACGGAAGAGGAAAGTGCCGGAGGACTGGCAAATGTCAGTGGGAAAAGACCTGCATTTGCAGGAAAGAACCGGTGATCCGGCTGAAATCAGAAAATGAATACAGATGGCGGCAGAACAGAGGGAGAGAACATGTACGTAGAGCTGAAACATATCAATAAAACATTCGGAAAGTTCAAGGCCTCCGATGATGTGAGTTTTTCCATCGAAAAGGGGCAGCTGATCGGTCTCCTCGGTCCATCCGGAAGCGGAAAAACAACAATTCTGCGTATGATCGCAGGACTGGAAAATCCGGACAGCGGAGATATTTTCATCAATGGAGAGAGAGTCAATGATGTGCCTGCCAGCCAGAGAGGCATCGGATTCGTTTTCCAGAATTACGCATTGTTTCGCTATATGACTGTTGAGGAAAACATCGGTTTCGGTCTTGAGATCAAAAAAGTTCCGAAAAAAGAGATCAAAAAGCGGGTCAATGAGCTGCTTGATCTGATCGGACTCAAAGGTCTTAATAAACGTTACCCAAGCCAGCTTTCGGGCGGGCAGCGGCAGAGAGTTGCATTTGCGAGAGCGATCGCACCAAATCCACAGCTGTTACTTTTGGATGAACCGTTCGCCGCGATCGATGCCAAGGTTCGTCAGGAACTGCGTACATGGCTGAAACAGATGATTACTAAACTCGGTATCACCAGTATCTTTGTCACACATGATCAGGATGAGGCTATTGAGGTGGCCGATGAAATCATCATAACAAATCACGGAAGGGTGGAGCAGAAGGGAAATCCGTATGAAATCTACCAGAATCCGAAGACTCCGTTTACGGCATCTTTCATTGGGCAGGCAACAAAAATACAGAACTACAAAGACTTCAGAAATTTCGATGATATCGCAGGCGCTGATACGGCAATCATCCGTCCGGAATTTGTCAAGATGACAAAAAAGGACGAAATTATGGAGTACCAGAATTCGGCGGAGCAGGGAGTCGTGGAGCAGAAACTTTTCCGCGGCACACATGTGGAGCTGAAGGTCCGTGTGAACGGAGACTTACTGACGACGAGGCGTGGTCTTGAAGAAGAGGACGTCAGCGTAGGGGAAAAAGTGGATATCTTCCTCTATCGTCTCTTCGTAACGACGAAAGACAAGGTTTACCTTCTGAAAAACAAATCACTGAGAGAGGATTCTATGGTGATTTGAGCGATAATGCATGCAGAGGAAACAGGAGCGGACAGTCTGGTTTCAGATCAATCGGCCAAAGGAGCCCGAAGATCGTGAGAACTTGGTGACTGCCGAGCGCCATCGGTGCGTCGGCAGAACCTAGTTCGAACAGCTGAGGGGGACGACGCCTGATCTGAAACCAGACTGTCCGCTCCTGCTCCCGACCATATTAGCAGCCTAAAAGATTACTGCTTTACTTTTTCCGGAAAACGCGTTATATTGTTCGAGAACTTTAGCGAATAAGCGCAGCGATGGAGTTGTGTGAGAATCGATAAGGTTTGACACAATCTACACTGTTTCAAGGGAGAGACGGTTCAGAATAAAAAGAAAAGTTCTGGCGGTCTCTTCTTTTTTTGCCAGGACACTTTTTTGAGTTAAAGCGCAAAAGTGGACTGCGGTCTTGAAAGGGGGAAAAGGAATGCTTGGAACTATCTTACTTTACGTCGGAATTGTACTGATCAGTAACGGAATGGCCGGAATCCTGGAGATCAAAGACAAGTCAGTGGCTGTCATGAATATCTTCACCGGCGGGCTCAGTCTGATTCTTAACATCGTGGCGCTGGCATGGGGGATTGTTTCCGGTCAGCCGGCAAGCTGGTTCTATGGAAGTGCAACCGGACTGCTCTTTGCATTTACCTATCTGTACAGTGCAATCAATACCATCTTCGGCTTTGACACACGTCTTTACGGCTGGTTCAGTCTCTTCGTTGCAATCAACGCGATCCCGGCCGGAGCCCTTTGCTTTGTCGGATACGGCGGAAACTGGATCTACGGTTTGATCTGGTGGGCATGGGGAGTTCTGTGGTTTGTCGGTTTCCTGACAAGTGCCCTGAAGAAGGACCTCGGAAAATTCCCTTCCTGGCTCGGTCTCATTGAGGGCATTGTAACCGCCTGGATTCCGGGATTTCTGATGCTTGTGGGCTGCTGGCCGGCATAAAAAGCTTTTCTCGAAACATAAGTTATGCGAAAATAGAATCTATAACAACGCAGCGTAACAATTCAACCATAGTACACTACACATACAAGGAGAACAAAGATGAACTTAACGGAACGCGAGCGTGAGAAGATGCTGATCAGCCTCGCGGCTATGATCGCACAGAACCGGAAGGATAAGGGCATTAAGCTGAACCATCCGGAAAGCGTTGCAATTATTTCCAGCTATATTCTGGAAGGAGCGAGAGCCGGAAAGACTGTGGCGGAACTCATGGATGAGGGCGGACGAATCCTCACGAGAGACGATGTGATGGAAGGGGTTCCGGAAATGATACCGATGATCCAGGTGGAAGCCACATTCGTCGACGGAACCAAACTTGTCACAATTCATGATCCGATCAAATAAGGAGGAAGCATATGATACCCGGAGAATACCATTACGCGACAAACGATCCCGTACCTTACAATACGGGTTATGATGCAATTGAACTTGAGGTAAAAAATGTCGGGGACCGTCCTGTTCAGGTTGGATCGCATTTCCATTTCTATGAAGCCAATGAAGAGGGACTGAAGTTTGACCGGGAAAAGGCCTACGGAAAGCGTCTTGACATTGCGGCGGGCACGGCCATCCGTTTTGAGCCCGGTGAAACGCGGACGGTGCGCCTGATTGACTTCGGAGGAAAGCGCAGAGTGTTCGGTTTCAATAATAAAGTGAACGGCTATCTCGATGTGAATAAATGTGCGCATATAAAGGAGGCGGAAAAATGAGTTTTGACATGAATCGGCAGCAGTATACACAGATGTTCGGTCCGACTGTCGGAGACAGTGTCCGCCTCGGAGATACAAATCTTTTTGCAAAGATTGAAAAGGATTATACGGTTCACGGCCAGGAAAGCAAGTTTGGCGGGGGCAAGGTTTTGCGCGATGGCATGGGCGTAAATGCAACCGAAACGAGACGCAGCAATCCGCTCGTGGCAGACACAATCATCAGCGGCATCACGGTCATCGATTATACGGGAATTTATAAGGCGGATATCGGAATCCGCGACGGAAAGATTCTTGCTATCGGCAAGGGCGGAAATCCGGATATCATGGATGATATCGATTTTGTCGTCGGGGCAAGCACGGAAGCGATTTCAGGAGAAGGACTTATTGTGACGGCCGGAGGAATCGACCTTCACGTGCATTATCTTTCCACGGGACTGGCGCATGCGGCGCTTGACAACGGTATTACAACTCTTTTTGGAGGCGGTACAGGTCCTGCAGACGGCTCTAATTCCGCAACAACGACACCGGGTGCATGGCATATTCACAGAATGCTGGAGTCTGTGGAGAATGATCCGTTGAATTACGGCTTTCTTGCAAAGGGAGCGGGTGCAACGCCGGAAACGATTGCAGAACAGGTGGAAGCCGGGGCTGCCGGAATCAAGACCCATGAAGACTGGGGAGCTACGGCAGCGGGAATCGATAATTCTCTGAAGGCAGCGGATAAATATGATGTGCAGTATGCGGTGCATACGGATTCCCTCAATGAGGGTGGATTTGTGGAAAACACAATCGACGCCTTTGCAGGCCGTACCGTGCATACGTTCCATACGGAAGGTGCCGGCGGCGGACATGCTCCGGACATCATGATCGTGGCCGGGCAGAAAAATGTTCTTCCGTCCTCAACGAATCCGACAGATCCATACACGCAGAATGTCATCGATGAGCTCTTTGATATGACGATGGTGTGCCATAATCTCGATCCGAAGGTTCCGGAAGATGTTGCCTTTGCGGAATCCCGTGTCCGGAAACAGACGGTCGCCGCAGAAGATGTGCTGCATGATATGGGAGCTTTGAGCGTCATGACTTCCGATGCCATGGCCATGGGGCGCGTCGGCGAAGTGGCAATGAGATGCTGGCAGCTGGCCGACAAGATGAAGGCCCAGAGGGGTCCTCTTGAAGGCGACAGCGAATATGATGACAATAACCGTATCAAGAGATATGTTGCAAAATATACAATTAATCCGGCAATTGTCAACGGTGTTTCAGATTATCTCGGATCTGTGGAAGTCGGAAAATATGCCGATCTCGTCATCTGGGACCCGAAGTTCTTCGGAACAAAGCCGAAGCTTGTTCTGAAATGCGGTATGATCGCATACTGTGCCGTCGGAGATGCTTCATCTTCACTCCCGACGCCTGAACCGAGAATGATGCGGGATCTCTATGGCGCAAGGGGAAAGGCAGTGCAGAGCACAAGCATTACCTTTGTTTCCACCTATGCCTATGAGCATGGCATCAAAGAAAAACTGGGACTTCAGAAGATCGTTCTTCCGGTGCACAATACGAGAAATCTGACAAAACGGGATATGAAGCTGAACAACTATGCGCCTTCTACAATCAAAATTGATCCGCAGTCCTTTGTGGTGACGATTGACGGAGAAGAGATTACCTGTGAACCGGCGCAGACGGTTTCACTGGCGCAGAGATATTATCTTTTCTAAAGATATCGAATGAGAGGCAGACAAAAGATCATCCCCGGGTACAAAGTTCATGACAGAGTTTCAGTGGACTCCGGGGATATATTTTGCCGGGAAAACCGGAAAAGAGTGGGGAAATGATACTGACAAAGATTTTCGGTAATGTAAAAGATATACCGGATATTGCTGACTATCACATAGAAACGGCGATGGTGAAAAGTGATGATCTGCTCAAGTCGATTCTGCGTGTGACAAGTGATCACGGAAGAGACTATGGAATCAGACTGGAAGACGAGACCGAGTCTTTGGAAAACGGGACGGCCTTCAAGGTCGGTGAGGGGAAACTTCTGGTTTTAAGTGTAGTGCCGGATGAAGTGATTATCGTCACACCGAAGGATATCGACGAGATGGGGACGGTTGCGCATATGCTCGGCAACCTTCACAAGCCGGTGCAGGTGAAGGATGGGAAGATTACCCTTCTGATGGATGAGGTGGTCGTGCAGACTCTTACGCAGGAGGGAGTTTCCTTTACGACGGAAAAGATGCAGTTGGATCAGCCGATGAAATATGTGAATCTGACTCCGGGACATCATCACCATCATGAGGGGTGAAGTGGATACGGAAAAAATGCAGACGTATTTAAGTGAAGAGCAGATTTCCATGCAAACACTTCTGGAAATTTTTCAGATCTGTGACTCGACCTTTCCGATCGGAACCTTTAACCATTCTTTCGGCATGGAAAATTATCTGAATCGCAGGGTAATCAGAAAGGCACCGGAGTTTCGGACCTGGATCAAAAACTATTTCCGTTCACAGTACAGATACGGAGAAGGATTCCTGACGATTCTCTGCTATCGTGCCATGGACGGCAGCGGCACGAATGATGTGATCTCTGAGGAAAAAGATCCGGATATCACAGGCACTCAATTTCGGAATCGGCAGAATCAGGAGGATGTTCTGCGAAAAATTCTGGACTATGATGATATCATCACGAAATCGACGCTTGCCCTCGAAACGAGGGACGGAACGAAGATGATCGCACGTCAGATGTATCTGCTCATTCAGAAAATGTATGGGGATACGATCCCGTATCTTTCGGAATATGCCGAAAAAGTGGAGAATGAGGAGGCATATGGGAATCCTGCAATTGTATTTTCCATGTTTGCGCATGAAAAGAACATTGCCGTGAAGGATGCTTACGAGATGTACGGCTACAGTGTGGCTTCCACGCTCGTACAGAATGCGGTTCGTTCGGTGCCTCTCGGACAGAGGCAGGGGCAGGTGATCCTAAAAGAAGTGATAGAGCTGATCTGCACTCTGTATGAGAAGTCCGAAGAATTGCCGGAGAACTGTCTGGGAGCAAATGCGCCCGGTCTCGAGCTGGCACAGATTGCACATGAGACACAGCCGGCAAGACTTTTTATGTCATGACTTTTAAACCCGGAAAGAACAGATCTCCCGGAACGTAAAATGTTTCAGATTTTTTCGGCGGAAGTTTTTTTCGGCTTTTGATATTGGGTTAAGTACTGTTTGAACTGGAGGATAAGATGAAACGAGCACTTCGAATCGGTGTCGGCGGACCGGTCGGCTCCGGAAAGACCCAGCTGATTGAACGCCTGACAAGAAGACTGAAGGACGAATACAGTATGGCTGTCATTACCAATGATATCTATACCAAATGGGACGCAGAGTATATGGCATCTCATTCTGTCCTGGATGAAGACCGGATCATCGGTGTGGAAACCGGAGGGTGCCCCCATACGGCGATTCGGGAAGACGCATCGATGAATTTTGCGGCAATCGATAAGCTGGAAAAGCGGTTTAATCACACACTGGATATTATTTTTATTGAAAGCGGCGGTGACAATCTGGCGGCGACCTTCAGTCCGGAGCTTGTGGATTTTTGGATTTACATTATCGATGTGGCGGAAGGAGAGAAGATTCCGAGCAAGGCCGGCCAGGGAATGATCAAATCGGACCTCTTTATTATCAATAAGATCGATCTGGCACCTTATGTCGGCGCAAATCTTGAAAATATGAGAAAGACCTCGCAGGAATTCCGTGGAGACGGTAAGTTCCTCTTTACAAATCTGAAAACGGATGAGGGACTTGACGGAGTCGTGGAGTGGCTGAAAAAGGACTGTCTGCTGGAGGACCTGGAATGATGAGATATGCCGGAGAGATCCGGCTTTCTTTTGTCAATCGGGGCGGAAGAACCGTTGCGGACCGGACGTATCGGAGAGGAAACTCACGAATTTCGGCAAATATTCCGGTGGCGGGAGAAATTCCGTATTACTTTCTGATATCCACAGGCGGCGGATATACGGAAGGCGAATCCTATCTTCAGAAGGTTGAATTAAAAGATCATACCCATGTCATTTTGACGACACAGACTCCGAACTATATTTATAAGTGTGAACACGGACGTGAAACCAGCCAGATCAACCGGATCCATGTCGGGGATCATTGCATGCTGGAATATTATATCGATGAGACGATTCCCTATGCAAATGCGCTGTTTCAGCAGGATACGGAAGTATGTCTCGGAGAAGGGTCTTCGATGATTCTGACAGACGGACTCACTTCCGGATGGTCGAAGGATGAAGAGCCGTTTCAGTATGGAAGAATCGGAATCAGAACCCGAATTTCCAGAGAAAAAGAACTTCTTCTAAACGATTATCTTCTGGTGGATCCCCGGGATGAGGACATGCGGGAAATCGGATATTTTGAAGGGAGTCTTAATTATAACTCCGCGGTGATCATTGACGCCCGGATGAATGCGGATCTGATAAAAGCAATGCGGGAATATATGAAGACAATTCCCACGACCTGCAGATATGGGATGTCGCTTCTTGAAAAGGACGGAGCTGTGCTGCGTGTTCTCGGCGACAGCGCCTATAAGAATCGGGAAGTGATTCGGAACTGGATCAGATATTACAGAGAAGAAATCTGCGGATTTAGTCCGGTGAACCTGCGCAAGAGTGCCCAGTGAGAGATAGAAACCGCAAAGAGCTATTGATTCCTTCTTAACGGACAAAGCATATCCTCCGGGCTTTTTTATGATTGAGTGCCGGAGGATATATTTTTGTAAGTGAATATGAGGTAAGTTTTGAGGTCATTTACTTCAGGCAAAATTCTCCGCCAGAAATACCCTCTTGAAATAGTCCATCGAGACCTTTTGGGAAACGCAGCGGACAAGACGGGGGAGAATCTTTTCGATCGGAAGAGATGTGTTGAGAATCTGAATCCCTCTCGACGCCATCTGGACATAATTCTCGGAATTTGTGCTTTGGACAAAGAGCAGATCGCAGTCCTTAAGACTTTGAGAAAGAAACGGGCAGGTTTCCCTGCAGTTCCTGGAGCATGTGCAGAAACGTTTATCCACAAGCTTTGCAGTTTCTCCAATTTCGTAAATCCACCATGTTGTGTTGGTCAACAGGCATTCGTTGACGGCAGTACCGTTGTCGCTGGCAAAACCGACACGCATATCGATCCCCTCCCTTCCTGAAGCAGATGAAGTGCAAAACGCATTGACAAAATCACACTATCCGCTGCATAAAGTGCAAAAACCATTTTAAGATAATTACTTGAATTTTATCACAGACGATTTCAAAGCACTAATATCGATTTCTGATTGCGGCCGATAAAATTATCTGATAGTTGCCTTTGATTATAATTGATTTCCTCCTCTTGTAAATGGAGTGATCAGAAAAGCTGAGAAATAGATCACATCTTCCGAAATTTTTGCTTTTAAAATATAGACCTTATTTTCTCCGGAAATCCACAGGCTCATAGTCCTGCAGCTTTGCCAGGAAGTGATGTTCTTCCAGTGCTTTCTGAATATCATCGAGGGTCTCGTTGTCATCGGCTGACACGGTGTGATAGTGAAATCCGGAGGTTGTGTTCAGTAATGGAATGGATTTTCCGCTTTTGATGCTTTCCATATAAGCGGCAATATCTTTCCGTGAGTGAAGATTCAACTCTCCGCGGATGATTCCATAGACACGGTGATAGACAAAGACGTCCTCCACCCAGCCACCGAGGTCGATGATCAGGTTGAGTTCTTCTTCTGTCTGTTCGTTGGTGTGATAAACCTTGAAGATCCTCTGCACACGCCCTTCTTTGGCGAGGACATAGCCGCGATTGGTTGAAATGATATGAAAACCGCTTGCCCGGATCAGTGCAATATCCTGCACAATCACCTGTCTGCTTACCGAAAACCGTGAGGCGAGGGAACTGCCGGACAGAGGAATCTTGCTTGTCTGAAGAAGATTCAGTATTTCCTTTCTTCTTTGTGTTCCGTTCATGATACATCCTCTTTTGTTATACTTCTATTTGAATGATACACATTTTGAAGGAACTCTTCAACAAGGTCAGTAAAGTTTGTTGCGCTTTACATCCTGTTCCCGTACGACTTATAATAGCGTTATAAATCGGCCGCATTCAGGTGATGTTCCGTGCGGGATTTATGAAAAATGTGATGAACTGTAAAAGAAAAATGTGCAATCAAAACAGGAGAAAAGTTATGAAATGGATGATTGCTTCTGATATTCACGGATCGGCAAAGTTCTGTGAAATGATGCTGAAACGTTATGACGAGGAAAAGGCGGATCGGATGCTGCTTTTGGGGGATCTGCTGTATCACGGCCCCAGAAATGATCTTCCGGACGGTTATGCCCCGAAGAAAGTAATCGAGATGCTGAATGCAAGAAAAGATGAGTTTCTGTGTGTACGCGGGAACTGTGAAGCGGAAGTGGATCAGATGGTTCTGAAATTTCCGGTACTTGCGGAATATGCACTTGTTTCTCTTGAAAACGGAAATCTGATGTATGTGACACACGGACACCATTTTAATGAGCAGACACCTCCGCCGCTGAAAAAGGGAGATATTCTGTTGAACGGACATACGCATGTTCCGAAATGCACACAGCATGAGAACTTTACGTATATGAATCCAGGATCTGTCTCGATCCCGAAGGAGAACAGTCCGCGCAGTTATATGATGTGGGAAGGCTCTCACTTTGAGTGGAAGGAACTGGATGACGGACAGACCTATATGTCGTGGGATCTGGTTTGAGTAATCGGGAGCGATTGGTTTTATGAAATATTGTAAGGAATGCGGCGCGCCGCTGAAAAACAGCGCGCTGTATTGTTATGTCTGCGGAACTCCGTACGGAGAAAAAGCCTCGGATGAGGATGATACCGAAGGGACAGGCCCGGAACGAAAGTATGCCGCTCATTATGAAAAAAGAAACAGTCATACGGGACTCTGGGCTCTGTTGATCATCGTTCTGCTTCTTGTGCTGGCTACACTCATTTACGCGCTCTATTCTCCGGCTCTCAGGACGGTAAGACTGATCCGCTCCTCCGATCTCAAGGGAGCCGAGGCCGTTTATGAGGAAAACGTGCAAAAGAATACGCTGGAAAGTTTTGTGATGCGGGTTTCAGCCGGGCCTGCCGCGGATCGGATCTTAAAGGATTACAATGAGGATGAGATCAATTATGAAATGGCGCAAAAGGAGCTGCAGCTGCTTCAGAAATTTGAAGATCCGGCCAATCAGGTTGTATTTCGTCTGGATAAGCTGAAATCACTGAGAAAATCGAAGAAAGCTTATGCCACCGGCATTGAAGCGGAGCAGAAGCGGGATTATGCCGCGGCCATGACGGGGTATGCCAATGTGACAAAGGAAGATGAACACTATCAGGATGCACAGAACAAGGCCAAAAGTATGGCGACAAAGTATAAAAGTGAGATTCTGAAAAGGGCAGCGAGTCCGAAAACGGCGGCAGAATATGAGCAGGCGATCGATATGCTGACAGCTGCACAGAAGGTTCTCCCGAAAGATCAGGACTTTACAGAGCGGCTTTCCACTTTGAAGCAGGAATATTCCTCCATGATCAAGAGCGAAGCGCTGACGACAGCCAACGATTATATCTCAAAGGGATATTATAAGCAGGCGATAGAACTTCTCAATAAGGCGCTTACTTATAGTGAAAATGATATGGAACTGCAGTCACTTCTGACGACGGCGACCACGGATTATGAGGAGTTTGTAAAGGAACAGCTGGAGATCTATCAGGGAAATAGGGACTATGACGGCGCCATGGAACTTCTGAAGCGTGTCCGCAAAGATCTTCCGAATGATGCGGTTATAGATCAGCTTTATCAGACAACAAAGGCATCGAAGGATCTGTATGAGTAAAGAAAAAATCGGAATATTCTGATTTTTTCGATAAGTTGGATATCACTTTTTCAGTGTCGCCTCATATGCGTTGATCGTACTGAGGTTTTTCTTTTCCGTATCGCTGAGCTGAATGTCAGTCGCATTGGCTACCGTACCGTGATACCAGGACTTCTTTGAAAAATAATCCTGCAGGTCTTTTGATTTGAAAATGAGTCCGTGCCGGGCATAGATTTCGTTTCGTGCAAGCCGGATGGAAGCGGTATCCATGGAGGACAGCTGCTGTGTGGTGATGAGGTTTGTGTCGCTTCCCGGCAGAATATAAGAGGAATCCGTTCCGGCAGTGCTGTTCGCTGAGACGGAAGGTGTCGGTTCAGCCGATGGGGATGGCGACGGTTCGGATGTCGGCTCCGGTGTAGGAGTCGGTGTCGGCGTTGCCACTTCACTGGCCGAAACTTCCGGAAGCTGGGCGACCGGTGTCACAGTGGGAGTCGGTGTGGGTTCTTCTCCTGACAAAAGGGAGAACTCAGAGACGCTGTCTGCCTCGGCAGCCGCATTTTCCGATACGAGAGCAGTGACGCCACCGTTTTGCGGAGCCGTTCCTCCGGATTTCTGGGAAGAACCTCCGGACAGCATTTTATCGAGAGGCCCGAAGATCCACAGGCCCTCGAAGACAGCTGCAATGATAATACAGGTGATAATGACGGCAGCAATTCTGCCGCCTCTTCTTTTCTTTTTTTTCTGATGCCGGATTTCCTGACTCTCATAGGAAAGATCCTGTCCGCATTCGGGACAGACCTTCGCATCGTCCGGCACTTCATTTCCGCAATTAGAACAATACATAACATCTCCAAAAAAACGTGCAAAATAAAGACGGATCGTCTACAATCATATGATGATATCAGGGGCAGAAGGTGCAGACGCGATTTGTGTCTGCGCAAATGAGCAATTCATGGATATCAGCATATACTGCAGTATAACATGGGAACGAAAAAATGGAAATGCAGGTGAAGTTTTGAAGCAGGGGAAGGAATATACATCATATCAGATTCGACATACGCTGATCCTTGTGACGGCTGCCGTCATCTGGGGTTTTGCATTTGTATCCCAGAGTATCGGAGCGAAATATGTGAAGGCAAGTACATTCCTGGCACTACGAAGCTGGCTGGCAGCGGCGTTTCTCATTCCGGTCATCTGGATTGCGGACAGAATCAGGAAAAAGAGTGGGGACAGCGGCGCTTTTGATGAAGAAGATGCCAAAAGGCGGAATAAATACAGAAAAAGGATGGAACTGAAGGGCGGAATCATCTGCGGAATTCTTCTTTTTCTGGCAAGTTTCGTACAACAGGTGGGAATTGCCTATACCACGACGGCCAAGGCGGGATTTCTTACGGCGATGTATGTGGTACTGGTTCCACTGCTTTCTATCTTTATCGGGCGTTTTCCGGGAAAAAAGATCTGGCTGTGCGTGGCTCTGAGTGTGCTGGGCCTTTATTTTTTGTGTATGAAGAGGGGAGTCGGATTTGACTATGGCGACATTTTAATGCTGCTGTCGGCATTGTGTTTTGCGCTGCAGATCCTGGCGGTCAATCATTTTTCGGAAATGACAGACGGAATACGCCTCTCTCAGATGCAGATGCTGACGGCGGCGGTACTGGCAAGCGTGATCATGATGATCGTGGAACGACCGACGATCGCACAGATTCGGCCTGCCATGGGATCAATTCTTTTTGCGGGTATTATGTCGAGCGGTGTCGCCTATACCTTGCAGATTATCGGACAGAAGAATCTGAATCCCACGATTGCCTCACTGGCTATGTCACTTGAAAGCGTGTTCAGTGCGGTCGGAGGCTGGCTGATTCTTCATGAGACACTTTCCGGAAGAGAGCTTCTGGGATGCATATTGATGTTTGCCGCAATTATTCTTTCCCAGATACCGATTCCGGATAGAAGACATGCACAGTGACCATAGATAAGTGAAGGAGGAAAATACGGATG
>CAYYEB010000014.1:0-19410 GCA_964470725.1 uncultured Lachnospiraceae bacterium
ATCTTACAGTGACAATGCAGTTTCTGAAACCGGGGCTGCTCCTTCCGCCCGGTGCGAAATATGCCGGAAAAACGGTAGATGCGGACATCGGTATTGCGGAAGTTCCTTCGTCACAGCCGATGTTTCTGCCTGAGAAAAGTGATCTGAAGGAACTTCTCCCGAAGCGCTCTTCTTTCGGAAATAAGGGAACGTTCGGAAAAGTTCTTCTGATTTCAGGTTCGAAAAATATGGCAGGTGCTTCTATCCTTGCATCCGGGGCAGCACTTCGAAGCGGAGCGGGAATGGTGAAACTTCTGACAGTGGAGGATAATCGGAATATTATCCAGGAAAGTCTGCCGGAAGTGATGCTGTCCACCTATTCGACTTCAGAAGAAGCAATTCATGATCTTGAAGCGGATCTGAAGTGGTGCACGGTTGCAGCGGCAGGTTCGGGAATGGGAAATACCGAAAGGACCTACCGGATTGTAAAGTGGCTTCTTGAATATTGCGAAAAGCCTCTGATTCTCGATGCGGATGCGTTAAATGCACTTGACGGACATCTGGATCTTCTTGATAAGCACAGATCATCTCTTACGATCACTCCCCATATGGGAGAGATGAGCAGGCTGAGTGGCGTGCCGATCGAAGAATTGAAAAGGGATCCGATCCTGTACGCATGTGCATTTGCGAAAGAGCATCATCTTACCTGCATCTTAAAGGATGCAAGAACGGTTACCGCATGTGAGGATGGAACCTGTTATATCAATGTTTACGGAAACGACGGAATGGCAACTGCCGGCAGTGGGGATACACTGACCGGAATCACGGCATCTCTTACGGCACAGCGTGCCGATCGAAGAATTGAAAAGGGATCCGATCCTGTACGCATGTGCATTTGCGAAAGAGCATCATCTTACCTGCATCTTAAAGGATGCAAGAACGGTTACCGCATGTGAGGATGGAACCTGTTATATCAATGTTTACGGAAACGACGGAATGGCAACTGCCGGCAGTGGGGATACACTGACCGGAATCACGGCATCTCTTACGGCACAGGGGAGCGGCGCTTATACTGCGGTACTTCTTCATGCACTTGCAGGAGATCTTGCAGCTTTGAAAAAAGGAAAGGCCGGAATGACTGCGGGGGACATGATCACATCTTTGTCCGACCTTTATACGGAGTGTGAAGAATGAAGAAATATAGCCGGGTACATGAGGAAATTGATCTGGACGCTGTTGCACATAATTTTGATGTGATGCATTCGCATCTTCGTCCGGGAACGAAAATGTGTGCGGTTGTAAAGGCTGACTGCTATGGACATGGCGCAGTTCCAATCGCAAGAATGGTACAGAGTTATGATTATATCTGGGGATATGCCTGTGCCACGCCGGAAGAGGCGATGACGCTGAGAAGGGCCGGTATCACCAAACCGATCATACTTCTCGGATATGCCTTTGAAGAATCCTATGAGGATATGATCGACTACGATATCCGTGCCTGTGTATTTGAAAAGGAATCGGCTGAGGCTCTTTCGCGAATGGCGGAAACCCTGAATCATACCGCAACGGTGCACATTGCACTGGATACCGGAATGAGTCGTATCGGATTTGCTGATACGGATGAGTCAGTGGAGACTATCTGTGAAATCGCAAGGCTCCCTCACATTAAGATCGAGGGCATTTTCACACACTTTGCAAGAGCGGATGAACCGTCTCTTACGCCGGCGATTGTCCAGCATCAAAGATATGATGCGTTTATCAAAAAACTCGAAGATGCAGGGGTGCATATTCCGATCCGCCATGTAAGCAACAGTGCGGCTCTCATGCGCTATCCGGAAGCAAACGAGGATATGGTAAGGGCCGGGATTACGATTTACGGACTCCTTCCCTCTGAAGAAGTCAGAGACGAGATGACAGAACTTAAACCCGTGATGCGTATGGTTTCTCATGTGTCATTCGTCAAGGAACTTGCTGCGGGATGTGCGGTCAGCTACGGCGGAACATATGTGACGAAGGGACCGACAAAGGTGGCCACGATTCCGGTGGGATATGCAGACGGCTATCCGCGGACACTTTCCAATAAGGGAGATGTTCTGATTCATGGGAAACGGGTTCCGATTATCGGAAGGATCTGCATGGATCAGTTTATGGTGGATGTAACCGGAATGGATGTGAAACAGGGAGACGAAGTGGTTCTTCTGGGTGAACAGGGAGATGAGAGAATCAGTGCCGAGGAGCTCGGGGAGAAGAGCGGACGTTTCAATTATGAACTTGTCTGTGATATTTCGAAACGTGTTCCCAGAAGTTATCTTCACAGGAATCAGATCATCGAACAGGTTGATTATTTTTAAGCATTATGATAAATTTGTTTGGCAAAAAACAGGAAAATGAAAAAAGTTCTTCCGAAGAACAGATCATTTCGGCAATCGATGAGGCTCATTCGAATGGAATTCTTAAGAAAAATGAGGCGGAAATGATTCAGAACGTCATAGACTTTTCGGACACGGATGCCCGGGAAATCATGACGCATCGCAGTGATATCAAAGCTGTGGAAAGTTCAACAACACTGGAAGATACTGTTTCGATGATCTTGAACAGCACAAATTCCCGTCTGCCTGTGTATGAAGGTACGATTGATACCATTCTTGGGATCGTCACATTGAAGGATGTGATGAAGGAGTACGTATTTCATCCGGAAAAACGCAAGTCTGCAATAGGAGATATTCTGGGGCTCATCCGCGAGGCAACGATTTTTCCGGAGACCCGTTCCATAGAAAGCATTCTGCAGTATATGCGTTCACGAAAGATTCAGGTGGTGATCGTTGTGGACGAATACGGACAGACTTCCGGTCTTGTCACAATGGAGGATATTCTGGAAAAAATCGTCGGGGATATTCTTGACGAGTATGACAGCGATGACCCGCGGATTCCGCAGAAATACGGAAATATTGTGATCATGGACGGAATGACGCCGCTTGACAGAGCGGCGGAGGTGCTTCATGTAAAGCTGGGGCCGGAGGCGGAAGAGTTTGAGACTCTGAACGGCTATCTGACGGCAAGACTCGGACACATCCCGACAGAAAAGGATAAGGTTGTTTCAGGAAAATACTTCCTGTTTCATATATTAAAGGTGGAAAACCATACGATAAGAAAAGTCAGGGCAGAAAGACTGCCCGCTGAGGAAAAGTAAAGGAGAAGATCATGTCAGGACATTCAAAATTCGCAAACATCAAGCATAAGAAGGAAAAAAATGACGCTGCAAAGGGCAAAGTATTTACAATGATCGGACGCGAGATCGCGGTTGCAGTAAAAGAAGGAGGACCGGATCCGGAAAATAACTTCAAGCTTGCTGCGGTTGTAGCAAAGGCCAAGGCTGCAAACATGCCGAATGATACAATTGAAAGAGGCATCAAAAAGGCGGCCGGAGATCAGAACGGTGCAAACTATGAACACAATACATATGAAGGCTATGGCCCTTCAGGTGTCGCAATTATCGTGGATACGCTTACAGACAACAAGAACAGAACCGCTGCAGCCGTACGTGCCGCATTTTCCAAGGGAAACGGCAATGTCGGAACACCGGGATGCGTTTCCTTTATGTTCGATGAAAAGGGACAGATTATTGTAGACAAGGAAGACTGTGACATGTCTGCGGATGACCTCATGATGATGGCACTTGATGCAGGAGCGGAAGACTTCAAGGAAGAAGACGACAGCTATGAGATTCTGACGGCACCGGACGATCTTGAGAAGGTTCATAAGGAACTTGAAAAGAACGGAATCAAGACGGTTCAGGCTGAAGTTTCGAAGATTCCGCAGAATTATGTATCTCTTTCCAATCCGGAAGATATCGGCAACCTGAAGCGCATTCTTGATCTGCTCGATGAGTGCGATGATGTTCAGAATGTATATCACAACTGGGATGAAGTAGAATAAAATGAATTGGGTTACGGCTCTGATCCTCGGAATTGTGCAGGGACTGACGGAATTTCTTCCTGTCAGCTCCTCGGGTCATATGGTTATGGCGGGAAAGGTGCTGGGATATAGCGGAGATAACATTCTTCCGTATCTTGCCTGGATTCATCTGGGAACGCTTGCAGCGCTGGTTCTGTATTTCAGAAAAGATATAAAAAAGGTTCTTCTTGAGTCAGTCCGGCTTGTGATCGGTGCTCTTTTGAATTTCAGACAGATTTTCCGAATGGCACGAGGAGAAAAAGAGACATCATACATCAGACCTGCAAGGACAAATTACAGAAAAATGACGTGGATGCTCTGGATCGCTGTGCTGCCGGTTATGCTGCTGGGGCTTGCACTGCATCATGCGGCAATACGTGTGGCGGCGCGATCGATGTATGTGGGGGCGGCATTTTTGGTGACGGGAATTATTCTTCTTGTTGTGGACAGAGTTAAGGCCCGCAACCTCACACCGAAATCCATGTCACTGAAAAAGGCGTTCCTGATCGGAATCGGAAGCGGCATTGCGGTCCTTCCCGGTTTGTCAGAGGCAGCGTGCACGGAAGCTGCCGGAATTTTCTGCGGGTTCAGTAAGAAAAATGCAATTCGTTTTACATACCTTCTTTCTGTTCCGGTTGTGATAGGAGCCGCTTTGCTTGAACTTGCAGATCTTCCGAAGGGAGGCTTCGGAATTTTCTGGGGACCGGCACTCCTTGGAATTTTGAGCTCCGCTGTAGTCGGCTATTTTACAATCCGCATTTCCATGCGGTTTGTACGGCGTCATTCCTATCGAGCCTTTCTGATCTATAATTTCGTGATGGGGATTTTATGTATTGCGGCGGGATTTTTGAAATAAGGAGGAAGAATGGCATCGGGAAGTCAAAAGAAAAATTTGAAAACTTCCGGAAGAAAAAAGAACAGTCATTCAGGAAAAAATACCAGACGGGCACAGGCACCTGTCCGTAAAGGAAAATCGGCAAAGGCAAAGACACAGAAGAATGAGAAGGAAATGAGCCCGATTACAATGGAACTCATTTTCTGTATTATTCTTGCTGTGTCTGTTTTGATGATACTGGGAAATTTCCATATTGCCGGAAGAATCGGGAATTTCTTTGCATATGTTCTGTTTGGCATTTTCGGATGGATGGAGTATCTGTTCCCGATCCTTTTTCTGTTCGGATTTACTTTTTTTCTTGTAAATCGCAGGAATACGCTTGCAATCAGAAAAGTTGTCGGGCTGGTTCTTGTACTTGCGGCTTTGTGTACTTTGCTGGAACTTTTTACCGGAGTAAAGACGGAGAAAAATGTGCTGGCCGGATTTAAAAATGCGGCCAGACTTCACCGTGGAGGAGGCATTCTCGGATCTGCAATTGCGAAGGTTTTCTCTTTAGCTTTTGGAACTGTGGGAGCATATATTCTTGCGTTCGCATTTCTTTGCATTTCGCTGATCCTTCTGACGCAGAGACCGATTCTGTCGGATCTTGGAAGAAAAGGCAGACGTGCGGCAAGGGAAGCACATGAAAGACATCTGCAAAGAGCTGCGGAAAGCGCGGAAGAAAGCCCTGCAAAAACCGCAGATGCGGAAATGAAAGCGGATTCTTCTCTGACGGGAATTCTGTCACACAATAAGAAAAAAGAAGAAAAGGCAAAAGATACTGCGAACGACAGTTTGACAAACAGGCCTTTTGATCAGGACCGGGAGGCCTTTGAATCACTGGATTTAAGCGGTCTCCATATTAATGGCAGAGTTCCTTCGGAGGGGGCGCTTCAAGGAGAGAGTGATTCCGAGATGGCTTCCGCGGCTGCGGATGATCCGGTTGAGAAGAAGGAAGAACAAAAGAAAAAGCAGCGTACAGAGGCAGAACAAAGAGTAAGGCAGAGCCCTGAAGAAAAGGCAGCTGATATCATGAAGATACAGCTGGAAGTCAATGACAGGGAACAAAAACCGCAGCTGTCTTACAGGCTGCCGGGTCTTGATCTTCTCACGGGCGGAACGCGTTCTTCCCAGGAGTCCGAAAAACAGCTTATGGAGACGGCGGCAAAGCTGCAGACGACTCTGGAAAACTTTGGCGTCAATGTGCATGTCGTTAATATCAGTCAGGGCCCGACTGTGACGCGTTATGAACTTCAGCCCGAACAGGGTGTGAAGGTCAGCAGAATCGTAAACCTTCAGGATGATATCAAATTGAATCTTGCCGCTTCGGAGATCCGCATCGAAGCCCCGATTCCGGGAAAGGCGGCCGTGGGAATCGAAGTGCCGAACAGGCATCCGTCGACGGTCATGCTGCGTGACCTTTTGCAGACAGAGGAATTCCGTAAGAGTAAGGCAAAACTTGCTTTTGCTGTGGGAAAGGATCTGGCCGGGCGGCCGGTGATTGCAGATATCGAGAAAATGCCCCACCTTCTGATTGCGGGGGCCACGGGCTCAGGTAAGTCAGTGTGTATCAATACCCTGATTGTGAGTCTTCTGTATAAATACCGTCCGGATGAAGTTCGTTTTCTTATGATCGATCCGAAGGTTGTGGAATTGAAAATCTATGACGGAATACCGCATCTTCTGATACCTGTTGTGACAGACGCCAAGAAAGCAGCCGGAGCTTTAAACTGGGCCGTTCAGGAAATGACGCAGCGATATCAGAAATTCGCTTCACATCCGGGTATCCGCGATATCAAAGGGTATAACAAATTTGTGGATGAACACAATCGGACCCGAAAGGATGAGGCTCCGCTTGAACGCATGCCGCGGATTGTGGTTATTGTGGATGAATTGGCAGACCTCATGATGGCGGCTTCAAATGAGGTGGAAGATGCCATCTGCCGTCTGGCTCAGCTTGCCCGCGCGGCCGGTATTCATCTGGTCATTGCGACACAGAGACCATCTGTCAATGTCGTGACCGGACTCATCAAGGCGAATATGCCTTCGAGAATCGCACTGGCCGTTACATCAGGAGTGGACAGCCGGACCATCCTTGACATGAATGGAGCGGAAAAGCTTCTCGGAAAGGGAGATATGCTCTTTTACCCTCAGGGGTATCCGAAACCGGCGCGTGTACAGGGATCCTTTGTTTCGGATGAAGACATTACCCGGGTTGTCGGATTTTTAACTTCACAAGGTCAGGAAGTTGAGTATAATAAGGATATTGAGAGAAAAATAGAGGAAAATGCATCTGCACAGACGGTTTCTTCCGGTCATTCGGAGGAAGATGATCATGATGAGTATTTTGCAGATGCAGGCCGACTTATTATCGAAAAAGACAAGGCTTCCATCGGCATGCTGCAGCGTGCCTTTAAGATCGGTTTTAACCGGGCGGCACGAATTATGGATCAGCTGTGCGATGCAGGTGTCGTAGGAGAGGAAGAGGGCACAAAGCCCCGGAAAATTCTCATGTCTATGGAAGAATATGAACAGATGCTTCAGAATCTGAGTGCATGATTTCTTATACGCAAAACGGAGTAAGAAACTTATATGAAATGTAAATACTGCGGCGCAGAAATTCCGAATGGCGAATTGAAATGTCCGGTCTGCGGCAAAGAGGTTCAACTGGTTCATGATTATGAGACCGTGGAAACTCTGCTGACTGAAAAGGAGTTAAAGGAAAAAGAAGAGAAGGAAAAGCAGGAAGAGACATCCAAGAAGGCTGCCGAAGAAGCAAAAAAAAGACGGCCGAAGCCGGCAGTTGTAATTGCTAAACTGATCCTGTCCGGCCTCGTCACTGCAGGCGCCGCATATCTTCTGATTTCCAGAATTGACCAGGTGAATTCAGAAAGCTACATTTATCAGAAACATGCGGCCGAAAGCGCCTATGACGCAGGAGAATATACGAAGGCCGCAGCCTATGCGGACAAAGCCGCGTCCTTGAATTCCAATGCCGGAAGTGTGCAGCTGCTGAAGGCGGAGATTCTTGCTGCCGAAGGAAAGTCGGAGGAAGCAATTTCTTCTCTTCAGCAGATTATTTCTGCAGATTCCGGTAATACGGATGCCTATGAGGCACTTATTAAAATATACGAAAAAGACAGGAACTACGACAAAATAGCGGAAACGGTGAAGGAAAGCGGCAGCAATAAGCTGAGAAAGAAATATGCTTCTTATATTGTGGAAAATCCGGAATTTTCCATGATCAGCGGAATCTATCCTTCCAACACGACTCTGAAAATCACATCCGACAGCGGCGATATTTATTACACGACGGATGGCAGTGATCCTACAAAAAAGAGCACACTTTATAACGGCACTCCGATCAACCTCCCTGAAGGGAAGAAAACAACTGTGAAGGCGGTTGCCATCAATGAAAAGGGAATTTCAAGCGAAATTGTGACAGGCGTCTATACAATTGAAAGCGATGCACCGGATGATCCTTCTGTCACGCCTGATTCAGGCACATATGTGTATGGAGCGCAGCAGATCACGGTCAGCATTCCCGAAGGCTGCACGGTATACTATCTGATCGACGGCACACCGAGCGCCGGAACCGGAAATATTTATACAAAACCGGTGGAAATGCCGCTGGGAACGCATATTTTCAGCGCGATTGCCCAGGATGTCAACGGACATACCAGTCATGTGGTAAGCCGGACGTACCATGTCACCTGAGTTATTATACTGTATAGGGCCTCGGAACATGGTCTGATTGCTCCGGGCGTCCGAGTTCCGCCGGCTCTTAATGAATGCGAAGCATGAATTTAGATCCGCTGCGAGAACGAGCGAGCGAAAGCGTCCCGGAACAACAGACCATGTCCCGAGACCCGTCGGTCTTAAGCTTCGTTTGAATTAGTGAACTCCCTGATGCGGGAATTTGAGTGACGGGATGGAATAGAAGCAATAGAGATGTTATAATAGTTAAAATACACGGACGACAGACTCTGCACACAGCAATATGCAAGAAAATTGCAGCAGCGTCTTCTGTGACCGGTATAAAATAGCACAAAATGGAGGACAATCATGTACAAAATTGTATCAAAACGGCAATTGAGTGAAGTTGTCTGGGAAATGGTTGTAGAAGCTCCGCTTCTGGCAGCACACTGTAAACCCGGACAGTTTCTCATTGTAAAAAAAGATGAAATCGGCGAACGTATTCCGTTGACGATCTGTGATTATGATCCGGAAAAAGGCACTGTGACAATTGTGTTTCAGCCGGTTGGCGTTTCCACAATGAAGTTTCTCGAGCTGAATGAGGGAGACTACTTTGAAGATGTGGTAGGACCGCTTGGCAAGCCTTCCGACATTCTGGATATGAGTGAGGATGAGCTGAAGAAGACAAATTTCCTCTTTGTGGCAGGTGGTGTCGGCACAGCTCCGGTATATCCGCAGGTGAAATGGCTTCATAATCATGGTATTCAGGCCGATGTCATCATCGGATGCCGTACACACAGCCTCCTGTTCTACGAAGATAAGATGAAGGAAGTGGCAGGCAATCTTTACGTGACAACGGATGACGGATCCTATCAGCATAAGGGTGTCGTGACGACAGTCATTGATGAACTTGTCGCTTCAGGAAAGCATTATGATCACTGTGTCGTGATCGGACCTATGATCATGATGAAGTTTGCATGCCTTACAAATCAGAAATATAATATTCCAACTGTTGTCAGCATGAATCCGATTATGGTGGATGGTACCGGAATGTGCGGTGCATGTCGTCTGACAGTCGGTGATGAGACAAAGTTTGCCTGTGTTGACGGACCGGAATTTGACGGCTTCAAGATTAACTGGACAGAGTGCATGAAGCGTTCTCAGATGTATAAGACACAGGAAGGCGAAGCAAAACTGAAATATCTGGAGGGAAAGACGCACTCCGGAAACTGCGGTCACTGATGAAGGAGGTCAAGAAACCATGAGCGATGTTTGGACAAAGGTACCTGTCAGAGAGCAGGATCCGAAGGTCCGTGCAACGAACTTCGAGGAAGTAAGTTACGGATATAATGAAGAAGAGGCGGTAGAAGAAGCATCACGCTGCCTGAACTGTAAAAATGCACGCTGTATCAAGGGATGTCCGGTCGGAATTCATATCAATGAATTTATTCATGCCGTGACGGAACGTGATTATGAAAAAGCATATCAGATTATTTCCCTTTCCAGCTCACTGCCGGCAATTTGCGGACGTGTCTGCCCACAGGAGACACAGTGCGAAGGCCAGTGCATCCGGGGCATCAAGGGAGAGGCTATTTCCATTGGAAAGCTGGAACGCTTCGTTGCAGACTGGGCAAGAGAGAACGGAATCAAGCCTGAACCTGCAAAGGAAAAGAACGGTCATAAGATTGCAGTGATCGGCGCAGGCCCTGCAGGTCTTACCTGTGCAGGAGACCTTGCAAAGCTCGGATATGATGTAACGATTTTTGAGGCACTCAATAAGGCCGGCGGCGTTCTGACTTACGGAATTCCGGAATTCCGTCTTCCGAAGGACAAGGTCGTTGCTCCTGAAGTTGCCAATGTGGAAAGCCTTGGTGTCAAAATTAATCTTGATACGATTGTGGGACGCACGGTTTCCGTCGATGAGCTCCTTGACAAGATGGGATTCGAAGCAGTCTTTATCGGATCCGGTGCCGGCCTGCCGCGTTTTATGAATATTCCGGGTGAAAATGCCAATGGTGTATTTTCCGCCAATGAATTCCTTACAAGAAATAACCTGATGAAGGCTTTCCGTGATGACTACGACACACCGATCTATCATCCGAAGAAGGTAGTTGTCGTTGGCGGCGGTAATGTTGCTATGGATGCTGCAAGAACTTCCCTTCGTCTCGGTGCGGAAGTGCATCTGGTTTACAGACGTTCCGAAGCGGAACTTCCGGCAAGAGCGGAAGAAGTACACCATGCAAAGGAAGAGGGCATTATCTTTAATCTTCTGACCAATCCGGTGGAGATCCTGACAGACGAAAATGATAATGTTCGCGGAATCCGCTGCATTCGTATGGAACTTGGAGAACCTGATGCGTCCGGAAGAAGACGTCCGGTTCCGATCGAAGGGTCCGAGTTTGAAACAGAGTGTGATGCGGTCATCATGGCTCTCGGAACTTCTCCGAATACATTGATTCCGTCCACCACAATCGGCCTTGATGTCAATAAGCGTAAATGTATTATTGCAAATGAGGAAGACGGCAAGACGACAAAAGAAGGCGTCTATGCAGGTGGTGATGCGGTAACCGGTGCGGCTACGGTTATTCTGGCAATGGGTGCCGGAAAGGCAGGAGCTCGCGGTATTGATGCATTTATCAAAAGCAAAGAAGCCTGAATAATGCGCTGAAAAATGGGCACGGAGCTGTGGGGCATTGCTGCACGGCTCCGTTTTCCTGTATTGGGAGGAGTATGAAAATAAGAATTCTGTGCGTCGGAAAAATAAAAGAGAAGTATTTTCGGGATGCAATTTCCGAGTATCGGAAGAGACTTTCGAGATATTGCTCACTGGAAATCTGTGAATCCGCCGATGAAAAGACACCGGAGGGCGCCTCGGCTCACGAAGAAAGTCTGATCCGGGAAAAAGAGGGAGAGCGTATTCTCGGACATATCCGTGAGGGGGATTATGTCATAGCGCTTACCATATCCGGCAGAAAATTCACATCGGAAAAGTTTTCCTCGCACCTGGAATCCTTAATGAATCATCAGAAAAGCACGATCGATCTGGTAATTGGCGGATCCCTTGGATTGGGAGAAAATGTTCTGAGGCGGGCGGATGAGGAGATAAGCTTTTCGGATCTGACGTTTCCCCATCAGCTCATGCGCGTGATACTTTTGGAACAGGTATATCGGGCTTTTAAGATTATGCGCCATGAGCCGTACCATAAATAGTTCACGCAAGCATCTTTTATGGGAATGTGTTATACTGCTTTTACTGCAGCAATAAAGAAAGGACGAAATACCATAGTCTATGGCAGAAATTGAATTTGAACTTCCGGCACAGCACGCCGTAAATGTATTCGGACAATTTGACTCTTACCTGAAGAAAATAGAATCTTCTCTCGGAATCAGTGTCCTGCAAAGGGATGGCTCGATTCGGATTGACGGAGACGAGGACGCCGTAAAAAAAGGGGAAAAGGCATTTTCCATGCTTTTGGCTCTTTCAAAGAGAGGAACAACAGTGACACCACAGAACGTGGATTATGTGCTGTCCTTATTGAAGGATAAAAAGCATGAGGATGATGCGGAACAGGTTGTCAGATCGATGGATTCGGATGTAATTATTCATACGATGAGCGGACGCCCGGTAAAGCCGAAGACACTCGGGCAGAAGCAGTATGTGGATTCTATCCGAAACCGGATGATTACATTCGGCATCGGACCGGCAGGAACCGGAAAGACCTATCTTGCGATGGCTATGGCCATTCGGGCATTTCGTGAGGAAGAGGTATCGAGAATTATTCTGACACGTCCGGCAATCGAGGCCGGTGAAAAACTCGGATTTCTTCCCGGAGATCTGCAAAGCAAAATTGATCCCTATCTGCGGCCTTTGTACGATGCTCTGTATGAAATCATGGGTGCGGAATCCTACCTTAAAAATTCGGAGAAGGGTCTCATTGAAGTGGCGCCGCTGGCCTATATGCGAGGCCGGACACTGGATAATGCCTTTATCATACTGGATGAAGCGCAGAATACCACTCCTTCCCAGATGAAAATGTTTCTGACGCGTATCGGATTCGGATCCAAGGTTGTCGTCACGGGAGACAGGACGCAGAAGGATCTCGCTCCCGACGCCACAAGCGGACTTGATGTTGCGGTCCGTGTTCTTCATAAAATTGATGAAATCGGATTCTGCGAACTGACAAGCCAGGATGTCGTACGTCATCCTCTGGTACAGAAGATTGTGCAGGCGTATGAAACATATGAAAAGGCACACAGTGATCATACAAGGCAGAAAAGAAATGTCCCGGCACCGGATCATTATTCCAGGAGGAGACGCACATGATTATAGCGGCGGAAAATGAATATGAAGGAGAAGACTTTGATGAGATCTTTCCCTTTGACTGGGCCACCGTGGCCGACAATGTGGCACGTGAGGTACTTCGGGAAGAAGGCTGTCCCTATGACTGTGAGGCGGATCTTCTTCTGATTGACGGCGAAAAGATGCATGAGATCAACAGACAGACACGCGGAATCGACCGTACTACGGATGTGCTGTCCTTCCCTGTCTGCCAGTATACGCCGCCTGCAAACTGGAAACTGGCGGAAGAGGCGAGAAGCGACAATTTTGATCCTGAGACCGGAAAGCTGATGCTCGGGGAGATTCTGATCTCCGTCCCGAAAGTGAAGGAACAGGCTGAGTCCTATGGGCACAGTACCAGGCGGGAGTTTGCCTTTCTTGTCTCTCACAGCATGCTGCATCTGATCGGGTATGACCACATGTCTCCCGAGGAGGAGAAGGTTATGTTTTCCAAGCAGGAACATGTCCTTAAGGAACTTGGCATCACAAGAGAGTGAATGATGAAGACGTTCGCCGCTTCCTATGCTGATGCCTGTGTCAAAGGTGTTTTGCAGATGAAAGATCAGTTTATCACAGAGGATGATGAAGATGTCGGAAGAAAAAAATAAAATCAGACAGGAAATACTGGATGCAAGAAAACGTGTTCCGGAGCTTATGATTACACAGCGCAGCGGTATTATCTGTAAGGAACTGGTACAGACAAGGGAATATCAGGAGGCCGAGAGCATCTGGACATATGTTTCAATGCCGCGGGAGGTGCAGACTTTTCCGCTCATCGAAGCCGCCTGGGAGGATGGCAAAAAGGTTGCCGTTCCAAAAGTCGTAGGAAGCGATACGCTGCAATTTATTGAGCTGGATTCTTATGATCAGCTGAAAGAGGGATATTTTCACGTGCTGGAACCGTCTTACGGAAAGAGAGCGGAAGATGAAAAGGCTCTGATTGTGATGCCTGGAGTTGCATTTGACCTTTCACGAAACCGGATCGGGTACGGAAAGGGATTTTACGACAGATTTCTTGATGCAAATCCGACGCATCCGACATGTGCATTTTCCTTTGACTTCGCATTAAGAGAGAAGATTCCTTCGGATCCTTATGACAAAAAACCGGATTTTATCATCACAGACCGGCGGATCATTCGACCGAAAGAGGAGAAATAACAGGAGAGAACTATGCTGGAAGAAATTGGAAAAAGAGCAAAAGAAGCTTCAACAAAACTGGCAGGGCTTTCTACAGATGTAAAAAATAAGGTTCTGCGGGATGCCGCCGGAATGCTGATCGCGTCCAGCGGGGATTTGATTCATGAAAATCAGCATGACAGAGAGAAAGCCATTGCAAATCATATCAGTGCGGGGCTTCTGGACCGTCTGACACTGACTGATGAAAGAATTCATCAGATGGCGGACGGCCTGCGGCAGGTCGCTTCCCTCGATGATCCGATTGGCAGTGTGGGCAAAATGAAAAAGAGACCGAACGGACTTCTGATCGGGAAAATGATCGTTCCGCTCGGAGTTATCGGAGTAATTTATGAGGCTCGTCCGAATGTGACTTCGGATGTGTTTGCACTCTGCTTCAAGACGGGAAATGCAACGATCTTAAAAGGAGGAAGCGATGCGCTGAATTCCAACCGTGCGATTGTCAAAATATTAAGAAGCGCGCTTGCAAAAAATCACGTCACGGAAGATGCCGTGCAGCTGATTGAAGATACGTCCCATGAGACCACAAAAAAATTCATGCAGATGAATGAATACGTGGACCTTCTGATCCCACGCGGAGGCGCAGGACTCATACAGACGGTTGTCAAAGAGAGCTCCATTCCTGTCATTCAGACGGGAACCGGCAATTGTCATGTATACGTGGATGAGACCGCCGATATTGATATGGCTGTCAATATTATTTTTAATGCAAAAACGCAGCGGATCGGCGTCTGCAACGCGGAGGAGAGTCTGGTTGTACATAAGGATATTGCGCCAAAACTTCTGCCGGCCCTTGAAAAAAAGCTCAAGGAAAAGAATGTGGAGCTTCGTGCGGATGCGCAGGCAGCGTCGTTTCTTGAAGAGAGCGTTCCTGCAACCGAAGAGGACTGGGGAAAGGAATATCTGGATTATATTCTTTCAATTAAAACGGTTGGCAGCATAGAAGAGGCTATCGCTCATATCAACCGCTATAACACAGGACATTCCGAGGCCATTGTCACAACGAACTACGAGCATGCGCAGAAGTTTCTGCACGATGTGGATGCTGCCTGCGTCTATGTCAATGCATCCACAAGATTTACGGACGGCAATGAGTTCGGTTTCGGAGCTGAAATCGGAATCAGCACGCAGAAGCTTCACGCAAGGGGACCGATGGGGCTGGATGCCCTCACAACCTACAAATATATTATTTATGGAAATGGACAGATTCGCAATTGATCAAAACAAATGTAAATATTGAAAAAAGCCACGAAGAAGAACTTCGCCAGCAGCATTACATTGCGCTGGTCAGGGATCTGATTGAACAGGAAAAAATAAAAAATAAGAGAACTCCGAAGGCCTATGTGGAGACCTTCGGATGCCAGATGAATGCCCGCGATTCCGAAAAGCTTCGCGGGATTTTGAACGCCGCCGGTTTTGAAGACACGGACAAAGAGGACGATGCGGACATTATCCTGTATAACACCTGCACGGTGCGGGAAAATGCCAATCTTCATGTCTATGGAAGACTCGGAAAGCTGGTAGGTCTGAAAAAGAAGAAAAAAAATCTGATCGTCGGTGTCTGCGGGTGCATGATGCAGGAGCCGGAAGTCGTTGCCAAAATCAAAAAAAGCTATCCGGTTGTGACTTTGGTATTCGGTACGCACAATCTTTTTCAATTTCCGGAACTTTTATATCGCGTATTGACGGAAAACGGGCGCGTGTTTGAAATCTGGGATAAGACGGACGAGATTGTGGAGGATCTTCCGGTAGAAAGAAAATATAAATTCAAGACCGGAATCAATATCATGTTCGGCTGCAATAACTTCTGCAGCTATTGCATTGTGCCTTATGTGCGGGGCAGGGAACGCTCGAGAGAACCTGAAGCGATCTTAAAGGAAATACAGAAATTTGCGGATGACGGCGTGATCGAGATTATGCTGCTCGGACAGAATGTCAATTCCTATGGCAAAACACTTCCACACCCGATGACGTTTGCCACTTTACTGGATGAAGTCTGCAAAATAGACGGTATCAAAAGAGTGCGTTTTATGTCTTCCCATCCGAAGGATCTTTCCGATGAGCTGATAGATGTGATTGCGAAAAATCCGAAGATCTGCCGTCATTATCATCTGCCGGTCCAGTCGGGAAGCAACCGTCTCTTAAAACTTATGAACCGGCACTATACCAGAGAGCAGTATCTTGAACTGGTCAGAAAGATCAGGGAAAAAGTGCCGGACATTTCTCTTACGACCGATGTGATTGTCGGATTTCCGGGAGAGACAGAGGAAGATTTCGAGGATACGCTGTCGCTGATTCGTGAAGTGGGATATGACAGTGTCTTTACCTTTATCTATTCCAAGCGTACCGGTACCCCGGCCGCTGCAATGCCGGATCAGATCGAAGATGAGGTAGTACATGAACGCTTTAACCGGCTGCTTGATGTGGTTCGGGAAAGCGGTGAAAAAGCGTGTGCCCGTTTTGAAGGCCGGACAATGGATGTCCTTGTGGAAGAGGTCAACAAACGTTCTCCTGAACTTGTGACAGGGAGGATCTCCAATAATCTGATCGTTCATTTTCCGGGAACGGCAGATGATATCGGAAAGATTGTGCCGGTACATCTCGATGACTGTCGTGGATTTTATTATTTCGGGTCACGCGCAGACTGAGTGCAAAAGGCGGTATGGCTGTTTTTCGATTTGCGGCGCTGTCGATGCAACTGACAGGTATTCATACATTGGCTAGAAAGGATGATCAGAAAAAACATGGCGTTATCACCTATGATGCAGGAATATGTCAAAAGAAAGGAACAGTATAAGGACTGCATACTACTGTACAGAATCGGAGATTTCTATGAGATGTTCTTTGATGATGCCAAAATTGCGTCGAAGGAACTGGAACTGACTCTGACCGGTAAGGATTGCGGACTGCCCGAACGGGCTCCCATGTGTGGCGTTCCCTATCACGCGATTGATAATTATATCAACCGTCTGGTGAAGAACGGACACAAGGTAGCCGTCTGCGATCAGGTGGAGGATCCGCGCAAGGCAAAAGGACTGGTAAAGCGTGAGATCACCAGGGTTGTGACTCCCGGTACAAATCTGGACTCAGGTGCGGTAGAAGAGGGAAAGAATAATTATCTGATGTCCGTCGTGTGTACGGAAGATCGGTTCGGAATCGCGGCCTGTGACGTGGCGACCGGAGAATTTCTTCTGACGGAAGTGGACAGTGTCAGTAAGCTCTACGACGAAATCTGTAAACTTGAGCCGTCGGAATTGATCTGCAATGAGGCTCTTCTGATGTCCGGACTTGATATTGAGGATTTAAAGGGAAGACTTAAGATACTCATTGAACCGTTAAATGACCGGTATTTTGAAGATGAGGCCTGCAGAAATACGCTGAAAGATCATTTTCATGTGCAGAGCATGGAAGGGCTCGGTATAGACACATTTTCCTGCGGGATCTGTGCCGCCGGAGCGCTTCTTTCCTATTTATTTGAAACACAGAAGACTGATTTAAGTCATATTTCATCGATCAAACCCTATCACTCGGAAGAATACATGGTGCTGGGTTCCGCCACACTCAGAAACCTGGAACTTACGGAGACTCTGCGTGAGAAATCAAAACGGGGAAGTCTTCTGTGGGTTCTGGATCACACGAAAACGGCCATGGGTGCGCGGCTCATTCGGGAATGGATCGAACAGCCGCTTCTGCAAAAGGACAAAATTGTACAAAGACAGGATGCCGTGGAGGCTCTGACCAAAAATGAGATCGATCTTTCGGAACTGCGGGAATATCTGTCTCCGGTCTATGATCTGGAACGGCTGGCCATGCGTTTGAGCTACAAGAGCGCAAATCCGAGGGATCTGATTGCCCTTAAGACTTCCCTTGCGATGCTTCCGCCGATTAAACAGATGCTCGGACATTTTCCGTGCGGACTCTTTGATGACTGGGCAGAGAATTTCGATACGCTGGATGATATTCATGATCTGATTGAGAAATCGATTATGGATGATCCGCCCCTTGCAATGAAGGATGGAGGAATTATCAAAAGCGGTTATAACAAAGAAGTTGACGAATACCGGAAAGCCGGCACGGACGGGAAAAAGTGGCTTGCGGATCTGGAAGCCAGAGAGCAGAAGAAGACCGGAATTCATAACCTGAAAATCAAGTACAACAGAATTTTCGGTTACTGCATCGAAGTGACGAATTCCTTCAAGGACAAAGTCCCTCCGGAATATACACGTAAGCAGACTCTCGTCGGAAGCGAGCGGTATACAACTCCGGAACTGAAGGAACTGGAACAGAAGATTTTAGGCGCAGAGGAGAGACTTACCTCCCTGGAATATGAAATCTACAGCGGCATCCGGGACAAGATCGGAAATGAGCTGGTTCGGATTCAGAAGACGGCCAGAAAAATCGCACAAATTGACGCACTCGCTTCTTTTGCCTATGTGGCCATACACAATCATTATGTCCGCCCGAATATGCGCACGGATGGGGTGATTCATATTAAGAACGGAAGACATCCGGTTGTGGAGAAAATGATTCCAAATGACGGATTCGTTCCGAATGATACAACACTTGATAATAAAAATAAGCGCATTGCAATCATTACAGGGCCGAACATGGCCGGTAAGTCCACCTATATGCGGCAGGTGGCCCTGATTGTCCTGATGGCGCAGATCGGTTCCTTTGTGCCGGCGGATTCCGCGGAAATCGGAATCGTGGATCGCATCTTTACCCGTGTCGGTGCCTCAGATGATCTGGCAAGCGGACAGAGCACCTTTATGGTGGAGATGACGGAGGTGGCGAATATCCTTCGAAATGCCACTTCCAGAAGTCTTCTGATTCTCGATGAAATCGGACGCGGTACTTCCACCTTCGACGGACTTGCTCTCGCATGGGCTATTGTGGAATATATTGCAGACAAAAAACTCATTGGAGCCAAGACACTCTTTGCTACGCATTATCATGAACTGACGGAGCTTGAAGGGAAGATTGACGGCGTAAATAACTACTGTATTGCAGTGCGGGAAAAAGGAGACAGTATTGTCTTCCTTCGAAAGATCGTCAAGGGAGGTGCAGACAAGAGTTACGGTATTCAGGTTGCCCGGCTTGCCGGCGTTCCGGAAGCTGTTCTTGCACGTGCCGATCAGCTCGCGGAGCAGCTTTCCAAGGCGGATATTACCGAAGGAATCGAATCGCTGAGCGGAAAACAGAAGAAGACGAAGCATGTGCATCTCGATGATGTGGACATGGAGCAGATGTCGTTCTTTGATACGGTCAGCGATAAGGATATTCTGGATGAACTGGGAGGACTTGATATTCAGACTCTCACGCCGATCGATGCATTAAATGAACTATATAAGCTGCAGAATAAGCTGAAGAACAG
>CAYYEB010000015.1:0-19377 GCA_964470725.1 uncultured Lachnospiraceae bacterium
CTCAAGCGTCTTTACCAGTGAAGCTTCCGTATAGTGTGCCGGTGGCTGTGTAAAATGCTGCTCCGGCCGAAGTTCGGCAAGCGTCAGAGGGGTATCCTTTGTAATATCCGCAATTGCTGCGCTTCCGGTCGCCTTCTCATCCTCTGCTGTTGTATAGACATCCATAAATCCGGAAAATTTCATCTTTGAAGCCGATGCGGTAAACAGATAATCGCCTGCTTCAATCTTCACGGACGAGGTTTCATATTCCGCGTTCGTCATGCGGCTTGCCGTAAAACGTTTCCAGATCAGTTCATACAGACGGAACTGATCACGTGTCAGAGAGTCTTTTATTTTCACCGGAGTTCTCGTAATATCCGTCGGGCGGATTGCCTCGTGTGCATCCTGTGCATGCTGATTGACATTGACACCGGCCTGTGTCCCCGCATAATTGCTGCCATACTCTTCTTCGATGTACTTTCTGGCCGCGCTGTCGGCTTCTGCCGCGATTCTGGTGGAATCCGTTCTCAGATATGTAATGACGCCTACGGTTCCCTCTTTTTTCAGATCCACGCCTTCATACAGCTGCTGTGCAATCCGCATGGTCTTCGATGTGGAAAATCCAAGTGTTTTTGAAGCTTCCTGCTGCAACGTGGAAGTAGTGAACGGAAGCGGAGGTTTCTTCTGACGGGTTCCGTGCTTTACATCGGCCACGTGATATTCCGCATGATCCAGTTCCTTCAGAATCCGGTCTAGCTCCTCCTTTGAGGAAATGGTCATTTTTTCCTTTTTCGTTCCGTAAAATTTTGCCGCCAGAGGTTTCTTCCGTCCCGGAATCCGCACATCCGCTTCCAGTGTCCAATACTCCGACGGAATAAAGTCCGCAATTTCCTTCTCTCTGTCCGCAATGATCCGCACAGCCACCGACTGCACACGTCCGGCGGAAAGCCCTCTCTTTACTTTCTTCCACAGAACAGGGCTGATCTCATAACCCACGAGACGGTCCATGACACGGCGGGCCTGCTGTGCGTTCACAAGATTCATGTCGATATCGCGCGGTTCCTTCAGGGATTTCTTTACTGCGGTTTTGGTGATTTCATTAAATGTGATTCGACGCATTTTCTTCTCATCAAGATTCAAAGCCGCCATCAGATGCCAGGAAATCGCCTCTCCCTCACGGTCAGGGTCGGTTGCAAGATATACGTGGGTTGCACTCTTTGCTTCTTTTCTCAGCTTTGCAAGGAGTTCTCCCTTGCCACGAATGGTAATATATTTTGGTTCAAAATCATTGTCTATATCTATTCCAAGCTGGCTCTTCGGAAGATCCCGGACATGTCCCATGGATGCCTCCACCTGATAGTTTGAGCCAAGAAATTTTTTGATTGTCTTAACTTTGGCAGGTGATTCCACAATCACCAGATTCTTTCCAGCCAATATAGTACTCCTAACGATAGTGCATATAAATTTGTCATGTTTGCCGTCTCGACAAACGCAAAGCCACTATACCCCAAAAGATTTTTCCTGACAAGGGTAAAAACTTTTCCAGGATTCTGTCATCACTCCATTTTCAACTGCGAAAGAATGGAGTATACTACTCTTAAGTTCAGCTGTGCAGTGCTCTAGGAGAGTGGATTTTACTCTTCCGCAGGCGGCATAGCCGATATCTTTTCTTTTCCTGTATTCTCAGGATTTTCCATTATTATGATCATTTTCATTTCATTGCAAGGAGTATCTCTATGTACAGTGAGCTTCTTTCTGCGGCTGTCTGCGGTCTTGACATTATTCCGGTCCGTGTAGAAGCCGATCTCAGTCACGGACTCCCGCAGTTTATCATGGTCGGTTACCTCAATTCCCAGGTACGGGAATCCTCGGACCGTGTTCAGGCCGCCCTAAAAAATTCCGGTATCTCCATGCCGGTCGCCAGAATCATGATCAATATGTCGCCGGGAGACGTTCCCAAAAGCGGTACGCGTTTTGATCTTCCGGTTGCCCTCTCCATTCTTTCGGCTTCAGGACAGATTCCACCGGATTCGCTTTCACGCGTCATGGCCATCGGCGAACTTTCCTTAAACGGAGACATCAATCCTGTCACAGGCGTTCTTCCGACCTCTATGGCCGCCCGCAAGGCCGGCGCACGAGTCCTCATTGTTCCCGCCGGTAATGCACAGGAGGCTTCTTTTGTGAAAGATCTCCCCATATTCGGTGCCGGATCTCTTCGTGAAGTCATCGATTTTTTAAGACAGGGAGGCAAAATTTCATCCGCAGTCACTTCGTATCCCCGTCCCGACCTCAATCATTACACGGTGGATTTCTCTGATATCAAAGGGCAGTCTTCCGTAAAGCGTGCCGCGGTCATTGCGGTATCAGGGTTTCATAATCTGCTTCTCATCGGACCTCCCGGTGCAGGAAAATCCATGGTTGCAAAGAGGATCCCTACCATACTCCCGAAACTTACCATGGATGAAGCACTGGAAATATCACAGATTTACAGTATTGCCGGTCTTCTGGATTCCGACCATCCGCTCATGACCTCCCGTCCGTTCCGTCATCCTCATCATACCGCCACTTCCGTTGCCCTGTCCGGAGGCGGAAAGGTCCCTGTTCCCGGCGAGGTCACGCTTGCGCATCGCGGTGTTCTCTTTCTGGATGAACTTCCGGAATTTTCAAGAAACTCTCTTGAAATTCTTCGGCAGCCTCTGGAAGATCGGGAAATCACCATTTCACGTCTCACCGGTTCCTATCGCTACCCGGCCAGTTTTCTTCTTCTGGCCGCCATGAATCCCTGTCCCTGCGGATATTTTCCGGATTCCGATCGCTGCTCCTGCACCCGTTCCCAGATCAGACGTTACCAGAGCCGCATTTCCCATCCCCTTCTTGACCGCATCGATATCGGCTGCATCTGTCACGAAGTTCCGTTTCACGATCTCATTTCACCAGACAGTGAATGCATCTCCTCTGAAAGCATGCGTGCGCAAGTGGAACAGGCGCAGAGCATCCAGAAGGAACGATTCAAAGGAACCCGGATTCATTTCAATTCGGAAATACCCTCCTCGTCTGTGGAACAATACTGCCGTCTCTCCGAAAAAGCTCAAAAAGAAATAGGAAACTACTTTACAACCAGCGGTGCCAGCGCCAGAAGTTATCATCGCATCATCCGCGTGGCCAGAACCATTGCCGACCTCGATGCATCAGAGCTTATATTGCCGGAACATGTGCTGGAAGCAATCGCATATAAGACCATTCATCCGGGGTATTGGATCAGTTAATCGTGTTTATGATCTGTTCCTTTATCACGTTCGACAAAAAGACATCTCCCGGCACTCAAAGGCGTTTTCGATTCACGTCCGGGAGATGCTTTTTATCTCACTTTTCACCTCAAAGATCAAAAGATATACGTACCAAAAATGATTACGAAAGGAAACATATGAATACATATCACATCAGAGAAATCAAAAAAGACAGCCCGGAGTATCCAAGACGGCTTCTGCAGATCCAGGACGCCCCGCAGACACTCTATGTCATCGGCTCACTGCCTGATGACGAAACCCCCAGCTGTGCTATCGTAGGTGCGCGTATGTGCAGTCATTACGGAAGTACCATAGCCAAAGAATACAGCAGAATTCTGGCCGCACACGGTATTCAGATCATCAGCGGCATGGCCATCGGAATTGACTCCATTGCACAAAAGGGTGCTCTCGAGGGAGGCGGAAAAACCTATGCAATTCTCGGCTGCGGAGTGGATATCTGCTACCCTTCCGGCAATCTGACACTCTATGATACCCTTGCGCAAAACTATGGCATCATCTCCGAGCTTGCTCCGGGGACTCCTCCTCTCCGTTATAATTTTCCCCTCCGAAACCGCATCATCAGCGGCCTTGCCGACCTTGTACTCGTCGTCGAGGCAAAATCAAAATCCGGATCACTCATTACGGCCGATTACGCAATCGAGCAGGGAAAGACCGTCTATGCGGTCCCCGGAAGGGTCGGAGATGCACTTTCGGACGGATGCAACAATCTCATCGCCCAGGGCGCCGGAATTGCCAGCTCGCCGGAAGTCCTGCTTTCGGAATTTGACAGGATCGGGCAGACTCTGTCCTTCGAAGCGGGAAGAAACCGCCTTCATCTAAGACGCAGGACAAAAGAAAAAAGAGTGCTGTCAGACGGCACCCTTTCAAACACGGCAAAACAGATTTATAAACTTCTTTCCTGGTCCGACGGCGCGGATACAGATGAAATCATCGCACGGACAGATCTTCCGGTATCCGAAGTCAGCGCTGCCCTCATGCGACTTCAGCTCGCCGGTTTTATTGAAGAGGAACTGCCGGGACTATATATAAAATCATTATAAAACAACTGCATTCCCGGAACGAGTCGAAAAAACATATCTCTCCGACGCGAATCCAAAACGATTTTGAGCGCGGAGAGATATGTTTTTTGACGAGTGACTCTTATTCCATACCCCCGTTTTCTTCTCTTCTCCGCAGAATGTCATATGGCTCCACTTCTTCTTTCAGATCCACATGCACTTCCTGCTTCGGATGCGGTGCACTTTCCTGAGAAATGCCGTCCGCATCATAAATGCCGCGAACTTCACAGGGAATATTTCTCCCATCCGGCTTCATGATTTCAATAGTCTCTCCTACGGAAAATTTATTTTTCTGATGAATCACGCACCGGCCCTTATCATCCGTTCCTTCCGCAATTCCAAGAAACGTATAATTTTTCACATATGTATTGCTGTCATACACCATGGAATCCGCTCCCGGCTTTCCATAGAAAAATCCTGTCGTAAACCTTCTGTATGTGCAGTCTGAAATCTGTTCCCTGTATTCGTCAAGTCTGCTGGCATAGAGCGCCGGATCCTTTTCATAATCGTTCATTGCCATCCGGTATGTCCTCGCGCAGGTTGCAACATAGAGAGCCGTCTTCATGCGTCCCTCCACCTTGAAGCTGTCGATTCCCGCCCCATAGAGATCCGGTAAATGATCCACCATACACAGATCTCTGGAATTGAATACATAGGTGCCTCTTTCATTTTCCTCCACCGGAAGATATTCTCCCGGACGTGTCTCTTCCATCAGGGCATATTTCCAGCGGCAGGGATGAGTACATGCCCCATGGTTTGCATCTCTTCCGGTAAAATAATTGCTCAAAAGGCATCTTCCCGAGTAGGAAATGCACATGGCTCCATGCACAAAGCATTCAATTTCCATATCTTTCGGAATGCGATCCCTGATCTCCCGGATTTCTTTCAGGCTCAGTTCCCGTGCCGCAACGACACGTTCCGCCCCCAGATCATGCCAGAATTCAAACGTCTCATAGTTTGTATTATTGGCCTGCGTGCTGATATGTACAGGGATTTCCGGACAGACTCTCCGTTCAATACGAAACATGCCGGGATCTGCAATCAGGAACGCATCAGGATGAAGGGAAGCCATCTCATGGAAATACTCTTCCGCGTCTGTGAGGTCCGCATCGTGGGCAAAAATATTGGCCGTCACATAGACTTTGACTCCATGTGTATGGGCAAACGCAATTCCCTCTTTCATCTCTTCAAAAGTGAAATTCTTCGCCTTTTCCCGAAGACTGAAGGTCTCTCCGCCCAGGTAGATCGCATCCGCTCCATAGAGCACGCCCACCTTCAGCACCGGCAGACTTCCCGCCGGTATCAGTAATTCCGGTTTCTTCATAAATATATCTCCAATTTATATATTTTCCTTGGTATACAGGTTCTCAGATTATGGCCCGTCAACTGTGAAACATTTTCCTACGCTTTTTCACGGATATCGCCAGCCCGTCTCCGATCGGCAGGATCGTTGTCGTCCACTTCGCCTCATCCGAAATACATCTCAGATATTCCCTCATCCGCTTGTGAATTGTCCTGTTCCTGCGCTCTACGGCAAAATGAGACTCCAGAAGCGTTCCATTCTGCAGCACATTGTCGGACAAAAGGACTCCGCCCTCCGGAAGCAGACGCTCCACCTCGGGAAGCCATGTAATATACTGTCCCTTCGCCGCATCCATGAAAATAAGATCATAGGGCTCTTTCAGGGAAGGAAGTATCTTCGTCGCATCTCCCGTCAGAAATGAAATACGCTTTTCAAACCCTGACTTTCGGAAATTCTCACGTGCCAGAGGAATCCTTTTTTCATAGTTCTCAATTGTCGTCACATGTGCATCCGAATAGGTACACATAAAAATCGCGGAAAAACCGACGGCTGTTCCGATCTCAAGAACCGCCGTCGGCTTCTTCAATGCCAGTAATACCTTGAGTGCGCTCTGTTCTGCGCGCCGGATCACCGGGACATCCATAGAGCGTGCATCCTGCTCCAGTTGTTCCAGAAACGGAGTATTTCCGGTCTCCATCGTCTCCAGAAATATCTTCATTCTGTCTGTTTCGCTTTGCATCTTTCCCCTCATCCTGCAGAATCCGCGGAAACGGCAGGTCCCGAAGAAGCGTTTTCCGCCGAAGATTCACCTCCTGCCGAGGAAACCGTGCTGTCTCCGGACAGGATCGCCATGATTTCCGTCGGCTTCTGTGACGTATTTACCTTATAAGTTCCGCCTTTCATCTTTCCATGATAAGCCGACAGTCTCTCCTGCACTTTGAAAAGGCTCTTGTTCCGGATGACACCCTTATCCTTCAGGATGGCAGAAATTTCATCGACAGAGGCATGTTCCGGAATAGTCACCGTCACATCACGCCCCGGAGCGCTTTCCGCAGACTGTTCATTGAACACATCATAGCCATATACATAGGCCGTCCGGCCGATAAAAATAAAGAATACGATCAGCAGAATATAAATCAGAACAGACAATGCTCTTCTGAAACCGGTCACTGCCTGATCATATCCGCTTCTTTTTTTTCCAGCCATACGTCCTCTCCTTCCGGCTGTATCCGTAAAACTCAAACGTAAATGTTTTTTCAAGCATCCGGCAGATTAATCACCATACTCGCAAGTACATCCTTATAAATCTTCTGCAGTGTCCGAATCAGATCATCTTCCGCATCCAGATAAGCTATCACTTCCGGACATTTTCCCAGATCCCCGAACCTTTCCAGGATCTGATCCGAACTGTCAGTCAGATCCTGATTATCGGGATTATGGTAGCTCTCAATCGTAGCCTTGCGCAGTTCCTGAACCTTGCGCATCATCTCAGGCTTTTTCTTCAATGCTGTCGTACACTGAAGATAATTCTGATAAGTTGTACTTTTCAGGATTGTTTTCTTCAGAATTCCTGTCGCATGCTCTATCTTTTTCTCCATGGTTTCAGACAGAAGCCTCCATAATGATCGGAAGAATCATCGGACGACGCTGTGTTCTCTTCCATACAAAGTCGCTCAGTGAATCCTTGATCTCCGACTTAATTTTTGCCCAGTCCGTAATATTCTTATCCAGGCACTTCCATACGGCCTCTTCTACGTTCTGCTGCGCCTCTTCCATCAGTTCCTCGGACTCACGGACATAGACAAATCCCCTCGATACCAGATCCGGTCCCGCAAGCAGCCGGTTGCTGTGCTGCTCCAACGTGAGCACTACAACAATGATACCATCCTCAGAAAGTCGCTGTCTGTCTCTGATCACAATGTTTCCGACATCTCCGACGCCGAGGCCGTCCACCAGAATCTTTCCGGTCTGTACCTTGCCGATAATTCGTGCGCTGTCTTCCGAAAGTTCCAGCACATCACCGGAATGCAGAATCCAGATATGATCCTTTGGAATTCCCAGAGATTCCGCTATCTTCGCCTGCGCCTGCAGATGTCTGCGCTCTCCGTGAACCGGGATCGCATACTTCGGCCGTGTCAGTGCATAGATCAGCTTAATATCCTCCTGGCAGGCATGTCCCGAGACATGCACATCCTGGAAAATAACCTGTGCCCCGATTTCGGTCAGTTCGTTAATCACATCCGAAACTGCCTTCTCATTTCCGGGAATCGGATGAGAAGAAAATACAATACAGTCACCGGGCATGATCTTGACCTTTTTGTGAATATTCGCTGCCATTCTCGAAAGCGCGGCCATTGATTCTCCCTGGCTTCCCGTTGTCACAAGAACAGTCCGTTCCGGCGGATAGTTCTTCAGTTCATCCAGATCGATCAGTGTATCTCCCGCATCAATATAACCGAGCTCCACTGCAGTTCCGATGACGTTCACCATGGAACGTCCTTCCAGGCAGACCTTCCGCTTATATTTTTTTGCACTGTTGATAATCTGCTGCACACGATCCACATTGGATGCAAATGTTGCGATGATCAGCCTGTTGTGCTGATGTTCCGCAAAGATATGATCCAGTGTCACTCCCACGGTTTTTTCAGACATTGTAAATCCGGGCCGCTCCGCATTGGTACTGTCACACATCAGTGCCAGCACGCCCTTTCGTCCCAGTTCCGCAAATCTTTGCAGATCAATCATGTCACCATACACAGGAGTGTAATCTACCTTAAAGTCACCTGTATGTACCACAATTCCCGCCGGTGAATAGATGGCAAGGGCCGCCGCGTCCTGAATGCTGTGGTTGGTCTTGATAAACTCCACGCGGAAATCCCCCAGATTGACCGACTGGCCGAATTTCACAACCTTGCGCTTGACGCTCTTCGTCATGTTGTGTTCATCCAGTTTTTTGTCGATCAGTGCCATCGTCAGCCTTGTTGCATAGATCGGCACGTTAATTTTCTGAAATACATAGGGGATCGCACCGATATGATCCTCATGTCCGTGTGTGATCACAAATCCCTTCACCTTGCTGTAATTTTCCTGAAGATAGGTAATGTCCGGAATGACAAAATCTATTCCGAGCATATCATCCTCCGGAAATTCCAGTCCGCAGTCCACAACAATAATGCTGTCTCCATATTCAAAAGCTGTAATATTCATTCCGATCTCTTCCAGTCCACCAAGCGGAATGATTTTCAGCTTGCCGTTTCCCGATTTTTTGTTTTTCAACTAGTTCCTCCTTTCATGGATTTCCGTATCCGTCCGGATAAAAGAGCCTATCTGTGCTGCACTATCTTATTCCGAAAGATTGCCGCTGCCCGCACAGTTACTCTTCAATATCCGTATCCTCAAGTGTCTCCCGAAATACCTTCAGAATAGCATCCAGTTCCGTTTTCTCTTCCACCGGGACATACTCAGCCTCCTGACTGGTCTCATCGGATATATCTTTTAAGATCAGAGCTTCCGCATCATCCTCCTGTGACGTAGTCACCAGAAGATAATCTGTTCCGTTCACGCGAACCTGCTCCTCTACATAAAATTCCTGTTCTTCTCCGTCGTCAGACGTGAATTTTATTGCTTCCATTCTGATTCAGCCAATCCTTCAATATAATTGCCGCTGCAATCTGATCCACGTATTTTTTGTAATCTTCCCGTTTGACGCCCATTTCCTTCATGGCTTCATCCGCTTCCACCGTGGTCAGTCTTTCATCACACAAAAACACAGGCAGATGAAACCGCTTCTCCAGTTCCTTCTGAAATGCAACGGATTTCAACGCCCTGTCTCCTACTGTATCGTCCATATTCAGGGGATATCCGAGGACAATTGCCTCTGCATCATATTCAGCAATCAGCTCTCCGATACGGCGGTATGTCTTTCTCAGATGATTTTCCTTGTCCCGCCGAATAATCTCAACACCCCTTACTGTCACTTCAAGCGGATCGCAGACCGCGACACCGCAGGTCTTCGATCCGAAATCAAGTCCCAGAACTCTCATCGGTCTTCCCACAGTCTGTGTTTGATATACTCCGTCAAAAGTTCCTCTACCAGTTCGTCACGTTCCACTTTCATGATCATACTTCGAGCGCCCTTATAACTGGTGATGTACGTCGGATCTCCGGACATAATATATCCGACAATCTGATTCACAGGGTTGTAACCCTTTTCTTCCATCGCCTGATAAACCACCCGGAGAACATCCTTCACAGAAAGCTCCGGTTCCGATTTCACGCTGAAATACTGCGTATTGCCAAGATTTTCGTTTGCCATATTCACAACACCCTTACACTTAATAGATGTTTTCATTTTACAATACATAATGAAAACAAGCAATAGATTCCACTCTGCCAGTCTGCATAGCAGAAACACTTGGACAGTATCATATCACATATTTTCGTCCGTAAGCATCAGGTTTCCGTCTTTATCGGCGGATTGTACCATAAGCGTGGCAATCTGCCCCTTAAGATTCCGTTCCCTATCCGTTCGAATCGGAAGATATGCCAGAAGAGATTCTCTCGTATGTCCTTCCAGACAGCGGATTCCGTTTAATATCTTTTCTTCCTCAAAAAGGACTTCCGTCTTCTTTCCGATATACCAGGATGCAAACTCCTGATGCATCTTCCGGTCGATCTCAATCAGGCGGCGGCTGCGTTCATGTTTTACAGCCTCCGTGTTCTGGTTCTTCATCGCTGCGGCACTTGTCCCCTTTCTTGCAGAATACTTGAAAATGTGCGTCTTTGCAAAATGAATTTTCTCCACAAAGTCGACCGTTTCCTGAAATTCTTCCTCATCTTCCCCCGGAAATCCCGTGATAATATCCGTCGTAATTGCCGGATGTTCAAAATATTTTCTTAAAAGAACCGTAATTGCAAGAAATGAAGCGGTATCATACTTGCGCTTCATTCTTCTGAGCGTCTGATCGCAGCCGCTCTGCATGGAAAGATGGAACTGCGGACAGATCTTTGAAACCGACGCAATCCCCTGCACAAACTGTTCCGTCATGATTCCCGGTTCCAGAGAACCCAGACGAATTCTCCGAACAGTATTGATTTTGGAAAGTTCCTCAATCAAATGCAGCAGCCGCACATTCGTCTTTGCCTCTTTGGCATCCGGGGTCTGCATATTCTGATCCGGATAGTCAAAATCCAGGCCATAGGAGCTGATATGGATTCCTGTCAGAACGATTTCCTGATATCCTGCTGCCGCAAGGCGTTCCGCTTCTCTTAAAATATCCTCTTCTTTACGGCTTCGCACTCTGCCACGCACATACGGGATCATACAGTAACTGCAGAACTGGTTACAGCCGTCCTGTATTTTCATGAAAGCCCGGGTTCTTCCCTCGGTGCTGGATACTTTCAGCTCCTCATAGTCATGGACAGACGCGATGCGGTCCACATACTCCGCATTTTCCCGGTCTGCAAAATAAGATGCAAGGATATCCGCAAGTTTTGACTTCTCACTGTTCCCGACAATAATATCCACGGCAGGGTCTTTTTTCAGCGTCTCCTCCGCGTCCTGCACATAGCATCCCACAGCCACCACAACGGCTTCGGGATTCATCTCTTTTGCCCTGTGCAGCATCTGCCGTGACTTGCGGTCGGCAATATTGGTCACGGTACAGGTATTGATGACATATACATCGGCTCCGGGCGCAAAAGGCACGATTTCATAACCGTCTGACTTCAGTTCCTCCATCATTGCTTCCGTTTCATATGCATTTACTTTACATCCCAGATTATGAAATGCGGCCTTTCTGCTCATGGTATTTTCCTTTTTGTTTCTATTGACTAGTTTTTTATTTCACGCTAAGATAGACCTGTATAACAATAGAATTTATTATAACGATCATCTATATAAGGAGGTTAACTGCAATGAAGACAGTTAAAGTATCATTAAATTCTATCGACAAGGTAAAGACCTTCGTCAATGACATTAACCGTTTCGACTTCGATTTCGATCTCGTTTCCGGAAGATATGTCATCGATGCAAAGTCTATCATGGGTATCTTCAGCCTGGATCTTTCCAAGCCGATCGATCTGAATATCCATACCGACGGCGACAAGCTGAATGAAGTAATGTCTGTTCTGAAGCCTTATATTGTCGAGTGATTACAGATCATTTTCTGCTGAAAGGGCAGTTTGTTTTTTTTTAAGACGGTGCATGGTTCATTGTTCTCCATGCACCGTCTTTTTTCGTATCATTTCCCTGCAGGCAGCTGCACGCTCACTCTTACTTAGCAGGTCAGTGTGCAGGCGCCCCATGTCAGTTCATGAAAGAATTCCGTCAGCCGTCACTGTAATGACTTCCGTCGTATCCAGTGCCTCCTGCATCATCTGATCGATCTTCTCATTCAGATGAGTCTCGCTTCTTTCAATGATTTTCAGATTCGGCTTCGTCACCGGATGCTTTGCCACGAAAATCGTGCAGCAGTCTTCATACGGAAGAATACTCGTTTCATACGTACCGATCTTCTTGGAAATATCCACGATATCATTCTTATCAAAGCCAATCAGCGGACGGTACACCGGCAATGTACAGACTGCATTGGTGCAAAGAAGTGACTGCATCGTCTGGCTCGCCACCTGACCAATACTCTCTCCGGTCACAATTCCGAGGTCTCCGCATTTATTTGCGAAATGCTCCGCAATCCGCATCATATAGCGGCGCATGATAATGGTCAGCTCCTCATGCGGGCACTGATCATAAATGTACAGCTGAATATCCGTAAAATTCACGATATGCAGGCGTATAGTTCCTGCATATTTGGCAACGATCTTTGCAAGATCTATTACCTTCTGCTTCGCACGTTCCGAAGTGTACGGCGGCGCATGGAAATATACAGCATCAATTGTCACACCGCGCTTTGCGATCATCCACCCGGCTACCGGGCTGTCAATTCCTCCGGACAGGCAGAGCATTGCCGAACCGTTTGTGCCGACCGGCATTCCTCCCGGTCCCGGAATAATCTTCGAATAGACATAGGCCTGATCGCGGATTTCCACATCCAGAAGCACATCCGGATGATGTACGTCGACGGTCAGATTAGAGAAGTTCTCAAGAATATCATGACCGAGTTCCGCATCCACTTCCATGGAATTGAGCGGAAACTGTTTATTGGCCCGTCTCGTCTTGACCTTAAATGTTTCCTGTTTTTCCGAATGTTCTTCCTTCATGTAAGAAAGGACGCCGTCCCTGAGTGACTCATAGTTTTCGCAGGAGACAACCTTCACAGGGCAGATTCCCACAATTCCGAAGACATGCTGAAGTGCATCAATTGTCTCATCGGGATCCCAACTGCCGTCACATCTGACGTAGACCCTTCCCCGCTCTTTCGTGACACTGAACTCTCCGTCCACCCTTGCAAGGGCTTCCTGAATTTTCTTCACAAGGGCATCTTCAAACAGATGGCGGTTATTTCCCTTGATTCCGATTTCTCCGTATTTAATCAAAAAAGTATCGTACATTGTATTTCCCGTATTCTTAAAAAAATCACAAAGATGATGGGACGCAATTTGTGTCCCTGTCTCGTTACTGTTCAGACATAACTCTAGGTACGGGCCTTAAATCATGAACTGTTGTTCCGGGACGCCCGGAGCAATCAGTTCATGATTTAAGGCCCTGTATACCATAGGAGTGAACAGTACCCTGTATAATTTAATGAGCTCTGTAACGCCTGAGCATCGGCAGCACTTCATTCAGAACCCGAAGTGTCTCATCAACTTCTTCTATTGTGTTCTGCTCACAAAAGCTGAAACGAACAGAAGAGGACATTTCCGAAGCCGGTGCCCCAATTGCCGTAAGAGTCGGGCTTCCGGCACGCTTATGCGTGGAGCAGGCGGAACCTGCGGATACATAAATCCTGTGATCCTCCAGCGTATGCAGAAGGACCTCAGCGCCAACGCCTTCAAAGGCCGCATTGACAATGTGCGGTGCACCCTCATGTCCCGGCATGCCGTGAACGATCACTTTGTCAATTTTCCGAAGTCCCTCTACCATATGATCACGAAGTTCATAGAGATGTGCGACCTTTTGATCAAAGTTTTCGTAAGCCTCTTTTGCAGCAACACCAAGACCTGCGATTCCCGGCACATTTTCCGTACCGCTCCGCATTCCTGCGTTCTGACCCCCACCGTAAATAATCGGACGGACTTTGGCATCATGATTGATGTACAAAAAGCCGGATCCTTTTGGTCCATGAAGTTTGTGGCCGCTTACGGACAGAAGGTCAATTCCCATCCGCTTCGGATAGATTCTGTATTTTCCGAACGCCTGAATCGCATCCACATGATAAAGAGCGTGCGGAGCTTTTTCATGAACAAGTTCTGCAACTTTTTCCACCGGAACCACAGCTCCGATTTCATTATTTACAAACATCGTCGAAACAAGAATCACCTGATCATCCAGGTGTTCTTCAAGATATGTCAGATCAAGGCGTCCCTCTTTATCCACAGGGATTTTTTCAATCTGAAAGCCGAATTCCTCCAGCATATGCAGAGGTTCCGAAACTGCCGGATGTTCCATTGCCGTCGTCAGAATCTTATTGCCTGCTCTGCGGTTTGCAAATGCACCTCCGATCAGCGCCGTATTGTTCGATTCCGTGCCTCCGGACGTAAAACAGATCTCCGTTTCCCGAACCTTCAGAATATCCGCAAGAATCTTTGCCGTCTGCTTCAGATACTTCTCCGCATCGACGCCTTTCTGATGCATGGAAGACGGATTCCCCCAGTCTTCCAGCATTGTCTTTTCCACGATCTCGACGACTGCCTTCGAAGGTTTCGTTGTCGAGGAATTGTCAAAGTATATTTCGTTCATTGTCTTACTGCTTTCTTTTCATTATGTGACGATCTATTTTACACGAAATTCAATACCTATACAAGTATGAGAATGGCGGGGTTCAGATTCTGACCTGTTGTTCCGGGACGCTCCCGCTCGCTCGTTCTCGCAGCAGTTCTAAGTTCATGCTGCGCCTATGGCTTGCATTCACTAAGAACTGGCGTCACTCGGACGCCCGGAGCAATCAGGTCAGAATCTGAACCCCTGTATACCTTAGGGGCGCACAGCACCACAGATCCATCGTTCTGAAACCGACAACGTTCCATGTCTAATTGTACCGCACTTCCTCCAGCGTAAGCCCGCAGGCCGGTGCCGTCGGTCCGGCAAGTTTGCGGTCCTTTGCCTCCAGCAGAACGTTCATAGATTGCGGATCCCGCTTTCCTTCACCGACCTCGATCAAAGTTCCAACAAGGATGCGGACCATGTACTGCAAAAATCCGCTTCCGTAAAAATCAATATCGATTTCAGACGGAGCCTCCGTGATCTGAATACTGTAAATTGTTTTAACGCGGGATTTTTTCATGTGCGGATTTCCGTTGAAGCTGCTGAAATCATGTTCTCCCCGCAGCTGAATCGTTGCCACCTTCATCGCCATGACATCCAGGTGGCCTTCATATTCATAGACATATTTCCTGTCGAATACATGGGCCGCCTTATTCGTGCCGATTCGGTATCTGTAATGTTTCGACGACGCGTTATATCTGCTGTGAAAACGCGGAGCTGCCTTTTCTATGGAAAGAACACCGATATCCTCAGGAAGGTAGTCGTTAAAATAGGCAGTCAGAAATTTCGTCACTTTATCCGGCTGATATTTTTGTTCTTCCGCTTTCCGCACTGTCTCTTCCTGTTGTTCATCGCTCAGGCGGAACTGTGCAACCTGTCCCTTTGCATGTACTCCGGCATCGGTCCTGCCCGCGCCATGCACGGCAACGGGAGAACCCGTCAGCCGTTTCAGAACAGCCTCCAGCTTGTATTGGATTGTATTGTCTGTATCCCCCTGTTTTTGCCAGCCATTGTATCTTGTGCCGTCATACTGGACAATCATTTTATAATTCTGCATTTTTTCTCCTACCTGTCCAGCTCGTACATCAAAATGCTCAGAATTGTGATGCACGCTGTCTCCGCCCGCAGGATTCTTCTTCCCAGCGTCACCGGACGGACGCCGATTTTCTTTGCGTCTTCTATTTCCTGTTCCTCAAATCCGCCTTCGGGTCCGACAAAGACACCCACCGACTGTCCCGGCCTGATGCCGCGTATTATTTCTCTCGTCTTTGCGATATCTCTTTCCTGCTCATAAGGAATCAGATTTACTTCATTTTTTGCAGCATCCTTCAGTGCCTCAGAGTAGGAAATTATGGGACCCACTTCAGGAATCATGGCTCTTTTTGACTGCTTCGCTGCAGACTCCGCCACTGCCTGCCATCTCTCGTGTTTCTTTTCCGCACGTTTTTCGTCAACTCTTACGACAGTCCGTCTGGTGATCATCGGAATAATCCGAACCGCCCCAAGTTCCACCGCTTTTTGAATGACAAGCTCAGGTTTATCGGATTTCGGAAGTCCCATATACAGCGTAATCGGATTTTCCAATTCTGTTTCCGGAGCATGCTTTTCAAGGATATCGCAGATTACGCGATCCTCTTCATATTCCCGAATTCTGCAGCGATATGCCATCCGGTCCTCATCCACACAGTCGATTATTTCACCGGGATGCATTCTCAGTACATTCCGGATATGATTGACGTCTTCACCATCAATATATAAGGTTCCGACAGTACCCTCTTTTGTTCCGTCTCCGTCAGACGGATTCATAGTTACCTGTTCCGCCTGTATGAAAAAACGATACATGACCAGTCTCCCATATGATTTATTTCCAGTACTTCAAACCCTGCCTTTGCGGCCGCATCCAGTACAATGTTCTCTCTTTACTGAAGAATGCCGGATGTAATATAAATGCCGCCGTCCTTCAGTGTCGCCGGAACCGCCGGTGTGATATCCGCAAGGATTTCCGCAATGATATTTGCCGCTACCACATCATACTTTTCAAATCCCACTGCCTGCTGCGTTTTCGGATCATCCCCAATATTTCCGAGGATTCGCGTAAACTGATCATTTCGGATTCCATTCTGCTTCAGATTATCCGTAATCGCCGGAAGGGTATTATCATCCAGATCCGTTCCAAACACATGCTGTGCTCCGCTCTTCAGCGCAATAATACCAAGGATACCGCTCCCTGTTCCGATGTCCAGAAATTCATCCCCCGACTTTATGTATTTGCGGATCGCGCGAATCGCAAGCTGTGTAGACTCGTGTTTTCCGGTGCCGAAGGCCGTTCCCGGATCGATGTGGAGCACCATGGAGGCATCCTTTGCCTCCCGCTGCTCTTCTTCTGTCCCTTCTTCCCAGGTCGGCTCAATATAGATGTCATCAATATGAAAGCTGTGAAAATATTGCTTCCAGTTATTGACCCAGTCTTCGTCCTCAGTCTCACCCTTAGTAATCGAGGCTTCCCCTATATTTGCATAAGAGCGCATCTCGTCAAGCTTTTTACGCAGATCCTTCAGCAGATTTTCATCATCCGTCGTTTCATCTGTGTAAAAAGTAATATCCGCCAGATGATCATCCTCCGGGAGATCCGGAACCACATCTCCGAAATATCCGCCATTTTCATCTGCCGTCACGGGCTTCTTGTCCTGCACTTCCAGGCTTGTCACGCCCAGTTCATACAGTACCGCACTGATCAGATCTTCAGCCTCCTCAGTCGTATGAATTGTATATTGATTCCACTTCATGATTGATCTCCATAAAAAATGCACGTTGCTTCTGTACCTGAATTATTGTACAGAAACAGCGTGCACTTTGCAAACACGACGTGACAAGGCAAGCAAGCTTGCCATCGCGCCGTCGCATGCAACCGACTTATCACACATCCTCTCCGCAGGTCTTCGCATAGGCCTTCAGAGCCTTCTTCTGCTCACGGTTCAGTTTTGTCGGAACTGAGACAACCAGCGTGACATAGTGATCACCGCGGCTGTTCTTGTTGTGGATCGACGGAACGCCCTTTCCACGCAGACGAATCTTGGTATCTGTCTGTGTGCCGGCCTTTACCTGATATTCCACCTCTCCATCGACTGTCTTGATCCGAATCTTTCCGCCAAGCGCTGCCGTTGTAAAACTGATCGGCACGGTAGAGTAAATATCCATGTCATTTCTCTGGAAGATCGGATGTCTTGAGACACGGACCTCTACAAGCAGATCGCCTCTCGGTCCGCCGTTCTGACCCGGTTCACCCTTATCACGGATACGTACCGACATTCCGTTGTCGATACCTGCAGGAATTTCCACCTTCAGTTTTGTTCTCTTTGTCTTGTATCCTGTTCCATGGCAATCAGGGCATTTCTCACGGATAATCTTTCCTGTACCATGGCAATCAGGGCAGACTGTTTCCGTCTGCATCATGCCGAAAATCGACTGCTGTGTCTGCACAACACGGCCGGTTCCATGACATTTCGAGCAAGTCTCCGGAGACGTTCCCGGTTTTGCTCCTGTTCCGTGACAGGTCTCGCAAGGCTCTCTTAAATTCAGTGTAATTTCCTTAGAGCAGCCGAATACGGCCTCTTCAAATGTGATGTTTACAGAGGTCCTGACATTTGCACCGCGCATTGGACTATTGTTTGCCGATCTTGAGCGGCTTCGTCCGCCGCCACCGAACATACCGCCGAACAGGTCACTGAAAATATCATCCATGCTCGCGCCGTTAAAATCGAAACCGCCGAAACCGCTTCCGCCGGCTCCTGCCCCTCCATTTTCAAATGCCGAGAAACCGAACTGGTCATACTGAGCTCGCTTCTCCTTATCTCCAAGGACAGAATAGGCTTCCGAAGCCTCCTTGAATTTTTCGGCAGCTTCCTTGCTCGGATCGTTATCCGGATGATACTTCTTGGCCAGCTTAAAATACGCTTTTTTTATGGTCTGTTCATCCGCGTCCCTCGGTACGCCGAGAACTTCATAGTAATCTCTTTTTTCCGCCATAATTTATCCCCTGCCGTACAGCTCACAAAAGCCGTTTCTCAAAACGTCCTCTCTAAGCTATACAGCTCTTTCAAAATCTGTAAAAACAGCTCCTCCGCAAAATCTGTGGAGGAGCTGTCAACAGTTAATCTATGTTCTTTTTTCCGCTGTTCAGTTCCCCGAACAGCGAAGCTTCTGAACAGTTCCCTTTACCTATGATCAAACTTCCTTATAATCGGCATCCACAACATCGTCGTCATTTCCACCATTGCTGCCGTTATCAGTGCTGCCTGTTGCGCCGCCCTGCGGACCGCTCTGGTTATCATTATTTGCATTGTTCTGCTGCTGAGCCTGCTCATACATCTTTGCGAAAAGCTTCTGTGCACTGTTCATCAGCTTATCCTTTGCATTCTTCATCTCATCGATGTCACTGTCTGTCAGAGGTGTGTTTGCATCCGGATGCTTTGCAAGAATATCCTTCAGAGACTTCAGATCAGCCTCAACTTCGGACTTTTCATTCGGATCAAGCTTGTCACCGGCGCTCTTCATTGCATCTTCTACCTGGAATACAAGGCTGTCTGCCTCATTCTTGGTATCAACGCCTTCCTTGCGCTTCTTATCCTCTGCTTCGTACTGCTGCGCTTCCTTGACAGCCTTATCGATTTCCTCATCGGACATATTCGAAGAAGCCGTAATTGTAATATGCTGTTCCTTGCCTGTTCCGAGATCCTTAGCGGAAACATTTACAATACCGTTTGCATCGATATCGAATGTAACTTCGATCTGCGGTACGCCACGGCGTGCTGGCGGGATTCCATCCAGACGGAACTGGCCGAGAGACTT
>CAYYEB010000016.1:0-19032 GCA_964470725.1 uncultured Lachnospiraceae bacterium
CTACTATTATGAAATTGAAGGCAGGAAGGTTCTGGATCCCTATGCCAGACTGATTTGTGATGGCGTATGCCGCTGTGTATCGGATCAGTTCGACTGGACAGGTGACGCGTCACCGCATATTGAAGTCAGCGATCTCTTAATCTATAAGATTCATGTGCGCGGCTTTACAGAGCGCTCACGTGCAGGCGTGAAAAATCCGGGAACATTTGCGGGGGCTGCGGAAAAAGCTGATTATATTAAGAACCTCGGATTTAATGCGGTTGAGCTCATGCCGGCATATGAGTGGAATGATCAGTTAAAGGTAATTCCTCCCTATGCGAAGATTGAGCCGGCCGGCGCACGTTCGTCCGAGATTACTTCTCCGAGAAATTACTGGGGATATGCTGAGGAAAATTATTATTTTGCACCAAAACAGAGGTATTCATCTGCAGATGATTCCGTAAGGGAGTTTAAGGAGATGGTGCAGACCTTCCATCGTGCAGGAATAGAAGTATTTATGGAAATGTACTTTCCTGCAAGAACGCTTCCGGCACTGGCCTACAGCGCCGTTCGCTTCTGGAGACGCGAATACCATGTGGATGGATTTCGCTTTGTCGGAGACGGCGTGCCGATGGAGATGCTTGTAAGAGATCCGCTTCTGAAATCCGTAAAACTGATTTTTGATCATGTAGATACCGGATGGGTCTATGGAAATAACATTCCGAAACACAAAAATGTGATTGAATCAAATAATTCATTTCTTGAGAACGGACGCCGGCTTCTGAAGGGCGATGAAGGACAGATCACTGATTTCGCAGAGCATCTTCGAAAAAATCCGGATGAAATCGGCATTTCAAATTATATGGCTTGTGTCAACGGTTTTACACTGGCGGATTCAGTTGCTTATGACTGGAAACACAATGAGGTGAACGGTGAGGATAACCATGACGGGTCGGATCTGAATTTTACATGGAACTGCGGAACCGAAGGAAAAACAAGAAAGAAAACGGTGATCCGGCTCCGAAACAGGCAGGTCCGGAATGCATTGGCATATGTGTTTCTGGCGCAGGGAATTCCAATGCTGCTGGCAGGTGATGAAAACGGAAATTCCCAGAATGGAAATAACAATGCATATCTCAGCGATAATGCGGTAGGATGGGTAGACTGGGGCAAGGGAAAAAATGACCTGGCGTTGTGCAGCTTTGTGAAGAAGCTGGCTGCTTTTCGAAAGGCTCATCCGATTCTGCATATGAAGAAACATCTTCGCGGAATTGACTATATGAATTACGGATATCCTGATGTTTCTTATCATGATACCAGGGCATGGGTTGCCGATATGAGTAATTCTTCCAGAACTCTGGGTGTTTTGTACTGCGGTCTGTATGCAAAAAAGGAAGACGGAAAACCGGATGATTTCATTTATGCGGCTTTCAATGCATATTGGGAAAGTCATCTGTTTGCCCTTCCGAATCTTCCTGCCGGTTATGAGTGGCATGCTGTGATCGATACTTCCGCAGAACAGGGGAAGGAATTCCTGAAGACGGGGAGTGAGATGATTCTGAAGGATCAGAAAATGATTCTTGTCAGCGCCAGATCGGTTCTTGTTTTCATCGGAAAAAAAGGAAAGAGAAAACGGAAAAAGAAAAAGACAGAAGACAAAAAGACGGAGATCAAAAAAACAGAAGCGACAATGACAGCGCCAGAGAGTCCCGAAGTGATTGAGGAAAAGAAGCCGGAAACTTCAATACCGGCGCCGGATTCAAAAACGGAAAGACAGGATACATGAATAAGGCAATTGAACACTTAAAAACAATTACACATCACCACAATCTGGTGTGCGGTTACTGTTTCCGGGCAGGATTATACTGGCAGGGGCTTACACATGATTTGAGCAAGCTTTCTCCGACAGAGTTCCTGGTAGGGGCGAAGTATTATCAGGGAACGAGGAGCCCGAACAATGCGGAACGCGAGGCGACGGGGGTTTCCACGGCCTGGCTTCACCATAAAGGACGGAATCGTCACCACTATGAATACTGGATCGATTATTCCTTTGAGGCCGGATCAAGAGTTCTCGGAGGCATGAAGATGCCCCGGAGATATGTGGCGGAGATGATCTTCGACAGAGTCAGTGCCAGCCGTAATTATCTTGGAGAAAAGTATACGGATGCGGAACCGCTGAAATATTTTTTAAGGAGCAAAGAACGCTCCTGGTTCATTCATCCTACGACGAAGCGCCAGATGGAATATCTGCTTAAGATGTGGGCGGAAAAGGGAGAAGATTATACCATCCGTTATATCCGGGATGTGTTTTTGCGAAAAGGTACGAAGGAAATCGGAAGCAGAAGTGCAGCAGAGGCGGCAAGACGGGCTGCCGTGAATATGAAACAGCAGACGGCAAAATAAAAAACGGCATCTGTTTGCTAAGGGGTTTGAGTTAACTGGAGGGATGAATGTGTGGGGCTTTTCCGGAATCCACAGAAAAAACGGAAAGTACTATGATTATAACCTGATCGCGGTGGTGATACTGCTTGTCGGTTTCGGACTGGTTATGCTTTACAGTACAAGTTCCTACATTGCGGAGATACAGTATCACAATGACATGTATTTTTTCGGCCGGCAGGCGGCCTATTCCTGTATTGCGATTGTCGCGGGCATCTTTATTTCCAGAATTATGGATTATCACATTCTGGAAAGCTTTGCGGAAGCATTAAATGTCCTGTCTGTGATCCTCATGCTTCTGGTCCGGTTTTCACCTCTTGGAAGGGAAATCAATCATGCCAGAAGGTGGATTCGTCTCGGGCCGATTCAGTTTCAGCCTGCTGAGCTGGCAAAAATAGCAGTTATTTTGCTGACACCGCTTTTAATTGAACACATGGGACGGAAGTTTCATGGTTTTAAGGCCACCTTGACGGCTCTCCTTCCGGCCATCATTCAGGGAGGCTGTGCTTACGCTCTTACGGATAATCTCAGTACGGCTGTGATTATTTTTCTGATCGGTTTTACGATTGTGTTTGTGGCGCATCCGAAGACCTGGCCGTTTCTGGCGGTGGTGGGATGCGCGGCAGCAGGTGCGGTGCTGTTTGTCGAATTTGTAAAACATGGCGGCAATACATCGTTCCGCAGTTCCCGTGTTCTTGTGTGGCTGCATCCGGAAAGATATGCCAGCAACGGCGGTTACCAGATCATGCAGGGACTGTATGCACTCGGAAGCGGAGGCTTCTGGGGCAAGGGACTCGGCAACAGCACACAGAAACTCGGCGCACTTCCCGAGGCTCAGAATGATATGATCTTTTCCATTATCTGCGAGGAACTCGGGGTGATAGGAGCGCTGATCATCGTTCTTCTGTTTATTTACCTGTTGTACAGGCTGATGTTTATTGCGCAGAATGCACCTGATCTGTATGGATCGCTGATTGTTGTCGGCGTATTTGCGCACATTGCATTTCAGGTGATTTTGAATATATCGGTTGCACTGAATCTGATTCCGACAACCGGTGTGACTCTCCCCTTTATCAGTTACGGGGGAACGTCGATCGTCTTTTTGATGGCGGAAATATCAATTGCACTTTCCGTTTCCGGAAGGATCCGGTCAGGGGAAAGGCAGAGAGACCTCTGGGGCGAAGTGATTCGTTCCAGATAAAAAAGAAGGGAGATTTCTAACGATGGATACAATGCTTGAAAAAATGAAAAAATACATTTCCGAAGAGCTGAATGTGGATGAGGATGAAATTCAGATGGACACATCGTTCCAGGATGATCTGGGAGCGGATTCTCTTGATCTGTATGAGCTTGTCATGAATCTTGAGGATGAATACGGTATCGAAATCCCAGTAGAAGAACTGCAGAAGATGTCCACTGTGGGAGATGTGATCCGCTATCTGAAGGCACAGGGAATCGAGGAACCCTGAAAAGGGAGGTGGCTGTATGGAACTGAAGAGCCTTGAAAATGCAATTCGTGAAAGCAGGCATATTGTCTGCCTTCTTGGTTTGAAGGTTTCTACGGACTGCGGCTGTTTTGATTATCGTGACAGAGACTCTTCCTATGATGTGGAAGAAAGATACGGATACTCACCGGAAGAGATTTTTTCCGCTTCTTTTTTCAATACGAGAACAAAACAGTTTTATGATTATTATCGCGAGGAGATCTTAAATAAACCCGGAGAGCCGGGGCCGGCACTCGACACGCTGCGAAAAATGGAAGAGGACAGGAAAGTATTTGCCGTGGTTACCCGCTCTATTTACGGGCTGCCGGAGCGTGCGGGAATTCGAAATGTGATTTCCATGCACGGGTCTGTGAATCGGTATCATTGCCCGCACTGCGGAAGAAAATATTCCCTGGAGTATATGAAAAATACAACGGGAATTCCGCTCTGTGAGACCTGTGAAAATCCGATACGTCCCGATATTGTGCTGGATGGGGAAATGATTCCGAATGATCTCATTACCAGAGCTGCAAACGAGGTAGAAAAGGCGGATACCCTTCTGATTCTCGGATGCACAATGCGGGCCACACTGACGCAGACGTGCATCAAGTATTTTGAAGGCAGTAAAATAATTTTAATAAATGAGGAGGAAGATTATTCCGACAATACAGCTGATCTTGTCTATCATGGGAAGCCAAGGGATGTATTGCCGAAGATCTACAGATGAATATGGTTAAGACTAGATTTGCACCAAGTCCGACTGGAAGAATGCATGTCGGCAATCTTCGGACAGCTTTATATTCTTATCTGATCGCAAAACACGCGGGCGGCAGCTTTATGCTCCGGATCGAGGATACGGATCAGGAACGTTTTGTCGAAGGCGCAGTTGACATTATCAATAAAACGCTTGAGGATGCCGGACTGACCTATGATGAGGGACCGGATAAGGACGGCGGAGTAGGACCATACGTGCAGTCTGAACGCTGTAAGCAGGGAATTTATCAGAAATATGCGGAGCAGCTGATTGCCCAGGGCGATGCCTATTACTGCTTCTGCTCCAAGGAGAGACTGGAGTCGCTGAAACGTACTGTGAATGGTAAGGAAATCTCCATGTACGATAAGCACTGCCTGCATCTTTCGAAAGAAGAGATCCAGGAAAAACTTGATGCGGGAGTTCCGCACGTGATCCGGCTCAATGTTCCGAATGAAGGAACGACTACATTTCATGATGAGATCTACGGAGATATCACTGTCAACAATGATGAGCTGGATGATATGATTTTGATTAAGTCAGACGGATATCCGACATATAATTTCGCAAATGTTGTGGATGACCATTTGATGGGAATCACTCATGTCGTGCGCGGAAATGAATATCTGAGTTCCAGTCCGAAATATAATCGCCTCTATGATGCATTCGGATGGCAGGTTCCGGTGTATGTACACTGCCCTCTGATTACGGATGAGGAGCATCATAAACTCTCAAAGCGCAGCGGCCATTCATCCTTTGAGGATCTGGTGGATCAGGGATTTTTGCCGAAGGCAATTGTAAACTATACGGCACTTCTCGGATGGAATCCGGAGGATAATCAGGAAATTATGTCTCTGGAAGAGATGGTCAAAAAGTTTGATTATCATCGTATCAATAAGAGCCCGGCCGTATTTGATATTAAAAAACTGCGTTGGATGAACGGGGAATATATCCGTATGCTGACCCCGGATGAGTTCTATGAGAAGGCGGAGCCTTATATCAAAAAAGCAATCGGAGGAAAGGATCTGGATCTGCATAAGCTGGCTTCCCTGGCACAGAGCAGAATAGAGACTTTCCCGGATATCGAAGATCTCCTTGGTTTCTTCCGTGAGGTGCCGGACTATGACAGCTCCATGTATATCCACAAGAAGATGAAGACGACGAAGGAACTTTCTCTGGAAGTCTTAAAGAAAGTGATACCGAATCTTGAGCAGCAGGAGGATTTCTCCAATGATGCGCTTTTTGCGGATCTGAAACAGTTCGCAAAAGACAACGGATGGAAAAACGGACAGGTAATGTGGCCGATTCGTACCGCGGTATCCGGAAAGGAAATGACTCCGGGCGGAGCAACACAGCTGATGGAAATTCTGGGAAAGGATGAGTCGCTTGCAAGACTGCATGCGGCCGTAAATAAGCTGAGCAATGATGCCGGGAAATAAAACCAGGGAAGCATTTGTCCTGTATCAGTATATTCCTGATGCCAGAAAGAAATCCCATGCCGAAATCAGCAATATGGGGAAAGAGCTTCTTGCCGGGGGACTGAGAAAACATTATGGAGTGGAGCCGGAAAGCCTTGTTTTGAAGACGGGAGCGCATGGAAAACCCTATTTTGAAGGGTATCCGTTTCACATTCATTTTAATATCAGCAATTCTGGCAATTATATTGTTCTTATTATTGCCAGAATGCCTGTCGGTATTGACATTCAGGAGAAAAGAATTACGGATATTGATAAACTCGGGAAAAAAGTTTTCTCTGTGGATGAGTATCGTAAGTTCCTTGCTTCGAATGACCGGCAGGATGAATTTTTCCGTCAGTGGGTCTTAAAGGAAAGTTATGTGAAGTGGACAGGCGAGGGACTTTTAAAACGGGATATAAAGGAGCTGCCGATGGATGGCTGGTCCCAGTTTGTCCTGATTGACATGAATTATTTTTGCGCAGTTCGCGCCGGACTGCCGTTAGATTTAAGAGTAGAGGAAGTCAGAGTATATGAATGAAATTGAAAAAAGACGTACATTTGCGATTATTTCACATCCGGATGCAGGTAAAACGACGCTGACGGAAAAATTCCTTTTGTATGGCGGCGCAATTAATCAGGCCGGTTCCGTCAAGGGCAAGGCGACCGCTCGCCATGCCGTGTCGGACTGGATGGAGATAGAAAAGCAAAGAGGTATTTCTGTCACTTCCTCGGTTTTACAGTTTAATTATGACAATTACTGCATCAACATTCTGGATACTCCGGGCCATCAGGATTTCTCTGAGGATACTTATCGAACGCTGATGGCGGCGGATTCTGCGGTGATGGTCATCGACGGTGCCAAGGGCGTGGAGCCACAGACCCGAAAACTGTTCAAGGTCTGTGCGAGACGCCATATCCCGATTTTTACGTTTATCAACAAAATGGATCGTGACGCAAGGGACTCTTTTGATCTTATCGATGAAATCGAACACGAGCTGGGAATTCCGTGCTGCCCGATTAACTGGCCAATCGGATCCGGAAAAGAATTTCGCGGTGTCTATGACCGTGCAACACGCAAGGTACAGCTGTTCAGCGATACGCAGAAGGGGACAAGAGAGGGCAAGGAAAAGGACATTTCCATAGATGATCCGGATCTTTTAAATTACATTTCCGAGGAAGAGAAGGACCAGCTTGACATGGAAGTGGAGCTTCTGGACGGGGCTTCCGTGGAATTTGATCAGGAGAAGGTCAATCACGGACAGATTTCGCCGATGTTCTTTGGCTCGGCATTGACCAATTTCGGTGTCGAGACATTTCTGCAGCATTTCCTCAAGATGTCGCCAAAGCCGCTTGCCCGGATGTCTGATCATGGACTGATCGATCCGGAGACCCATGATTTTTCCGCATTCGTGTTCAAGATCCAGGCAAACATGAATAAAAACCACAGAGACCGTATCGCGTTTATGCGAATCGTTTCCGGTCACTATGATGCCAACATGGAGGTCTGGCATGTACAGGCGCAAAAGAAACAGCGTCTTTCCCAACCGCAGCAGATGATGGCGGATTCCCGCCATGTTGTTTCGGAGGCATGGGCCGGAGATATTATCGGCGTGTTTGATCCGGGAATCTTTTCTATCGGTGATACGGTATGCATGCCGGGAGAGGAGTTTAAGTTCGGCGGTATTCCGACATTTGCCCCGGAACACTTTGCACGTGTCCGTCAGGTGGATACGATGAAACGCAAGCAGTTCACCAAGGGAATCCAGGAAATTGCCCAGGAGGGAGCGATTCAGGTATTTCAGGAATTCCATACCGGTATGGAAGAGATAATCGTCGGAGTGGTCGGCGTTCTGCAGCTTGACGTGTTAAAGTTCCGTCTGGAGAAAGAATACAACGTTGATATTTATATGGATCAGCTTCCCTATGAATATATTCGCTGGATTGAAAATCCTGATGAAGTTGATGTGGAGAATCTGGAGGGAACTTCGGATATGAAGAAAGTCAAAGACATGCACGGAAATCCGCTGCTTCTGTGGGCGCATGAATGGAGTATCCAGATGACTTTGGACAGAAACAAAAACTTAAAACTCAGTGAATTCGGCGGCTGGGATGACAGTAACGACAATCAGTAAGGTCGGACACAGTTACTATAAAAGGAAGTTTAATTATGATATTTTTTTCAAAGAAGACTCCGGAAAATCCGAAACTGAAGGAATGGTTTTCCTGGAGGTATACGGCAGTGACGGATCATCAGATCAGAGATCTGACAAATAAAATAGCTGATGAAATTGTAATGAGAGCGCAGTTTCTGACATGCCTGAATCTTGACAAGCCCCCGGTAAAGACGGAGGACGGACAGGTAAGCATAGAACCGGGAACAAAGATCAGCCTGTTTACGCTCAGATCCTCAGATGACCAGACATTCCTTCCTCTGTTTACTGATGCAGGGGAAATGGAAAAATGGGATGCGGCGAAAAAGGATGATGTGACGCGGGTTATTGTCAATTATGAGGATATGATAAATCTTCTTCATTCGTATCATCTCTTTGGCTTTGTTATCAATCCTTTTACGGATAATTATGCACAGAGCACAAAGACGGCAGATGCCTGGTTTGCGGCTAAGAACACGGCGCTTAAGATGGCTCAGAAAAAAATGGATGAGATGAAGAAGGAAAATTGACAATTGACTGTCTTGCGTTTATGATAGTTTTGCATAGGAAACTATGACTTTTTAATAACATTTCCGTGATTTTTTGCTTTTTAAAATAAATTTCGTCCTCTTTTCTTGAATTTTAAACAGCAAATGATCCCGGGATTTAAGGAGGATTAAGGTGGATAACAGAGAATTAAAAAGGATCGCCAATGAAGTCCGCAAGGGCATCATTACGGCGACGCATTCAGCAAAATCCGGCCATCCGGGCGGATCTCTTTCTGCTGCAGATATGTATACATTCCTCTATTTTGAGGAAATGAATATTGATCCGAAGAAGCCGGACGATCCGAACAGAGACCGTTTCGTCCTTTCCAAGGGCCATACCTGCCCGGGACTTTATGCGGCGATGGCTGAGAGAGGATATTTTCCGGTAGAAGAATTAAAGACATTCCGTCATGTGGGAGCAAGACTGCAGGGACATCCGTCCATGAGATATCTTCCGGGCCTGGATATGAGCTCCGGATCTCTGGGACAGGGCGTATCCGTAGCTGTCGGAATGGCGCTTGGCGCAAAGCTTCAGAACAAGGATTTCCGTACATATACACTTCTTGGCGATGGTGAATGCGAAGAGGGAGAAGTATGGGAAGCAGCAATGTTCGCAGGAGCAAAGAAGCTCGATAACCTTGTTGTAATCGTGGATAATAATAATCTTCAGATTGACGGAACCATTGAGGAAGTCAACAATCCTTATCCTCTGGACAAGAAATTTGAAGCATTTAATTTCCATGTCATCAATATCAAGGGTGATGACTTTGATCAGATTCGTGCAGCATTTAAAGAAGCCAGAGAAACAAAGGGTATGCCGACAGCAATCATCATGAAGACGATCAAAGGCAAGGGAGTTTCGTTTATGGAGAACCAGGTCGGCTGGCACGGCAAAGCTCCGAATGATGAAGAGTACGAGATCGCCATGAAGGATCTGGAAAGGATTGGTGAAACAATATGAGTGAAGTAAAGAAGATTGCAACCAGACAGAGCTATGGCGAAGCTCTTGCAGAGCTTGGCGATCAGTATCCGAATCTGGTCGTTCTGGATGCTGACCTCGCAGGCGCAACCAAAACTGCCATTTTCAAGAAAAAATTCCCGAAACGTCACATTGACTGCGGTATTGCAGAGGGCAATATGATGGCTATTGCAGCCGGACTTTCCACAACAGGACTGATTCCGTTTGCATCCACATTTGCAATGTTTGCTGCAGGTCGTGCTTATGAGCAGGTCAGAAACTCTATCGGTTATCCCCATCTCAATGTCAAGATCGGCGCAACACATGCCGGTATTTCCGTCGGTGAAGACGGTGCGTCTCATCAGTGCCTTGAAGACCTGGCTCTGATGCGTGAAATTCCGGGAATGGTCGTCATGAACCCGGCAGATGATGTGGAAGCAAGAAAGGCTGTAAAGGCTGCTCTGGATTATGTCGGACCTGTTTATATCCGGTTCGGACGTCTTGCTGTTCCGGTAATCAACGACGAAAGTTATGATTTTAAGATCGGCAAGGGACAGCTTCTGAAAGAAGGCAAGGACCTTACAATTATTGCAACCGGTCTTGAAGTTGCTCCGGCTCTTGAGGCTGCGGAAGCATTGAAGAATGATGGCGTGGATGCGGAAGTCATCAACATCTGCACAATCAAGCCTCTGGATGAAGACATTATTCTTGCTTCTGCAAAGAAGACAGGAAATGTCGTTACGGTAGAGGAACACAATGTCATCGGTGGTCTTGGAAGTGCTGTCGCAGAGACACTTTCCGAAAAGCTTCCGACGAAGATGAAGAGAATCGGTGTATATGACCGCTTTGGCGAGTCCGGCCCGGCAGTGGAACTGCTTCATAAATATGAACTGGATGGCGAAGGCGTTTATAAGCAGATCAAAGCTTATCTTGGAAAATAAGTTTTATCATATATAGCGCATTCATTAGCAGGGGGCATGGTATTTTCACCATGCCCCTTGTTGAAATTTCAGTGACCCTTGCTTATAATAAGAGCGTAAAATACATAGGGGACTGGAACAATTCTGCAAATTCCCCGGAATCTGCATGGGAGAATGGTCAGTCTTACATAAAATGCGGGGTATGAAATATGGCGGATGATCGCAGTACGTATACAATCAGGGATGATGGAGGAGTCGGAACCGTGAAGATTGCAGATGAGGTAGTAGCTGTCATTGCAGGCCTTGCGGCAACAGAGGTGAAAGGAGTTGCGTCTATTACCGGAGGAATCACGAACGGAATGGTCGCAAAAAAAGGGATTAAGGCACTGAGCAGAGGCGTTCGCATCAATGTACAGGACAATCTCGTGACTGTGGATATTTCCCTTTGCCTTGATTACGGATACAGCATTCCGGAAGTGGGATCCGAGGTCCAGAAAAAGGTGAAAAATGCAATTGAGAATATGACGGGTATGGAAGTGACCGACGTCAATGTACATGTATCCGATGTCGCAGTAAGTGACGCGGAGTAAGAGTAAAACAGGGCCGTTCTTCTTTTGCATGTTCATAAGAGGAACAGCCCGTTTATTATGATAGAATCAAATGGAGACAGAACGTGACCAGAAGAAAACTTCGTGAACACTTATTTAAATTGATTTATCTTGACGCCTTTAATGCAGAAGAGGAGATGCCGGAACAGATAGATCTCTATCTTGATGAGGCTGAAAGTGATGCCAGGGAGAATCCTCTGGAAGAGGAACTGACGGAAAAGGACAAGAAATTTTTAAAGGAACGCTGGAAGGAAATCAGCAAAAAAATTCCGGAAATTGATGAGATTCTCAACAGCACGGCAAAGGGGTGGAAGACCAGCCGTTTCCCGAGCTGCGATCTTGCAATTCTTCGTCTTGCAGTGTTTGAAATGGAATATGATGACTCAATCCCGGTAGGCGTGTCGATCAATGAGGCCGTGGAACTTGGCAAGGAATACGGCGGAAAAGAATCACCTGCCTTTATTAACGGTGTCCTTGGAGAAATTGCGAGAAAAGATTCCGGAAAAAAAGACGGTGAAACTACGAAAGCGGAAGAACCGACAGAATGAATAACAGATATATTTTCAGCGTTTCAAAGCTGAATGCCTATCTTTCCGGACTGATTGAAAGAGACCCCGTCCTTGGCTCTGTTGTTGTGCGTGGCGAAATTTCAGATCTGAGCCACGCAAAGTCCGGACATGTTTATTTCACCTTAAAGGAAGACAGAAAAAGCCAGATTCACTGTGTGATGTGGCGCAGTGATGTGCTCAAACAGAAATATCCGTTTCAGGTCGGAGATACGGTTCTGGTGGCCGGATCGGTAGAAGTTTACCAGTATGGCGGAAATTATCAGCTTTACTGCCGGGAGATACAGCCGGAAGGTGTGGGAGAAGCTCTGCTTCGGTATCAGCGAATCCGAAAAAGCCTGGAGGAGCAGGGATATTTTGACGCAAGGTATAAGAAGCCGATTCCGAAATATGCAACCCGGATCGGCATTGTGACCTCCGCAACGGGTGCCGCCATTACGGATATCTATCGGATTTATCAGAAGAGAAACCCTTACGTCACGCTTTTTCTGTATCCGGCACAGGTACAGGGAGAACGGGCAAAATACGAGATCGCCGAGGGAATAGAATATCTTGATCATTTTGGCGTGGATGTGATTATCGTCGGACGCGGCGGAGGATCAGCGGAAGATTTGTGGGCTTTTAATGAACCTGAAGTGGCGGAGGCAATTTTTCAGTGTGAGACGCCGGTAATTTCCGCAGTCGGACATGAACGGGACCATGTCATTTCCGATGACGTGGCGGATCTTCGCTGCAATGCACCGACGGACGCGGCAGCGGTTGCTATTTTCAGCTATGAAGATTTCATGGCGCAGCTGAACGCATACCGGAAAACTTTCGAGCGGTGCCTTGCACAGAAGGTCAATTCTCTTTCAGCGAAAGTTTCCTACTATCGGGAGGCACTTAAGGGAAGAAGCCCTTCGGCAAAGCTTCTGTCACAGAAACAAAGAGCGGATTCGCTGGAACAGCAGATGGATGAAGCAATGCAAAAGAAGATCAGTGACCTTCGCGAGAGGGAAAAGATCGGTGACAGAATGCAGCTGCTGATGCAGAAAGTATTCGAACGAAATTGTCACAGATTTGATCTCCTGACGGAACGGTTCCGGGGACTGAATCCGCTGGATAAGCTGAAACACGGATTTTCGTATGTCAGTAATGCGGACGAAAGGGCGGTGACCAGCATTTCGCAGGTGAAGACGGGGGAAATACTGACCATTCATGTGACGGACGGTCATATTCTTTCTGAGGTAAAGGAGAAAAAGCCTGATGGCTGAAGAAAAAAGAAAAAGTGTAGAAGAGAGCTTTGAAATGCTCGATCAGATGGTAGAAAAACTTGAGAGCAGTGATGTGACACTGGAAGAGAGCTTTCGGATTTATCAAAGAGGGATGAATCTTCTGAAGGATGTAAGTGAAGTCCTGGATGACTATGAGAAAAAGATACAGGTTCTGAATGCGGACGGAACGACGAAGGATCTGGAGATAAAGGCTGGCACAGATGAAAAAACGACTTGATGTACTGGTCTATGAGAAGGGTCTTGCTTCTTCGAGGGAAAAGGCAAAAGCCCTGATCATGGAGGGAATTGTCTATGTGAAGGGAGTACGCTGCGATAAGGCAGGAACTTCCTTTGATGAAAATGCGGATATTGAAGTGCGCGGAAAGAAGATGCCATACGTAAGCCGTGGAGGATATAAGCTGGAGAAGGCTCTCAAGGTATTTCCGATTGATCTGAAGGAAAAAAACTGCATGGATATAGGCAGTTCCACAGGGGGATTTACGGATTGTATGCTTCAGAACGGCGCTTCACATGTCTGGTCTGTGGATGTCGGGCGCGGTCAGCTGGATTGGAAACTCAGAAATGATGACCGTGTTACAAGTATGGAAAAGACGAATATCCGCTACGTTGTTCCGGAAGACATCGGGAAGCAGATGGATTTTGAAAGCATTGATGTGAGTTTTATTTCGCTGACCAAGGTACTCCTGCCTGCGAGAAATCTTCTCACGGATCATGGAGAAATCGTCTGCCTGATCAAGCCCCAGTTTGAGGCCGGCCGGGAAAAAGTCGGGAAACATGGCGTTGTGCGTGATCCGAAGGTTCATGAAGAGGTGATCCGGAAGGTCGTGGAGTATGCATCTTCCATCGGTCTTAAGGCGGAAGAGCTCGATTTTTCACCGATCAAGGGACCGGAAGGAAATATTGAGTATCTTTGTCATCTGAGAAAAACGGGTGCGGAGCCGACGGATTCCGCTATATCGGAATCCGTGATTTCAGAGGTTGTTGCAAAGGCGCATGATACATTGGATAAAAAGGTGGAGACTTCATGAGAAAATTCGGTGTGATCCGGAATACGGACAAGGCCCTGGCGGCATCCTGCGCAGACCAGATTCAGCAGTATCTGTGCGCCCACGACTGTGAATGCGCAATATCGGATACGGGTGAAGAGCTTCCGGAAGATGTAGAGTGCGGCATCGTGCTGGGAGGGGATGGAACACTCCTCCGAGCTGCGAAAGTGGTCCTTTCACGTCAGATGCCGCTCATCGGTGTAAATCTCGGCAACCTGGGATATATGGCGGAAGTGGATATGAAAAACCTGTATTCCGCCCTGGACCGGCTGATGGACGGAACATTTACAATTGAGAAGCGTATGATGCTGCGTGGCACTATTTATCACGATGCAGAGCAGGTGATCTCCGATGTGGCACTCAACGATATTGTGATCAGCGGTGAGAAGCAGATGCGGGCATATACATTTAAATGCTATGTCAATGATGCATATCTGACCACATATCATGCGGACGGAATGATTCTGGCAACCCCGACCGGGTCAACGGGGTACAGCCTGTCTGAAGGCGGACCTGTGGTTTCTCCGGGAGCGGAAATAGAAATACTGACGCCGATTGCTTCCCATTCTCTCATTTCGAGAAGTATTATTTTTCCGGGAACAGATCGGATCAACATTGAAATCGGAGAGGGCCGCATGGGAAATGTGGATCATGTGGCTTCGGTAAGCTTCGATGGCGGAAACGTCATTTCCCTCTCTACCGGAGATGTTGTGGAAATACAGCGCTCCGAAGAGTTTACGCGTTTTATAAAAATCAACAATATCAGTTTTCTCGAAGTTCTTCGAAGAAAAATGGCGGATCAGTGATGATTCTCATATCTTGAGAAAGGAAGCGGGTAACAGATGAACAACGCAAGACATGAACAGATTCTCAGGCTGATACGGGAGCAGGACATTGAAACACAGGAGGAACTGGCTTCTTTGCTCAATAAGACCGGCTTTACCGTGACACAGGCCACTGTCTCGCGTGACATCCGTCAGCTTCAGCTGACCAAGAGCCCGGGAAAGAACGGAAAACTCCGGTATACGGAAGGAACCGGCAGTACGCCGGACATGGGACAGAAGTATAAAAGAGTGCTGCGGGATGCTTTTGTATCTGCCGATGTGTCGATGAACATTATGGTAATAAAAACGGTATCCGGTATGGCAATGGCGGCGGCAGCGGCTCTTGACAGTCTTGACTGGCCCGAGATACTGGGGTGCATTGCGGGGGATGATACGATTATGGTTGTCATTCGTAAGCCGGAAGATGCAGAGAAGCTCAGAGAGAAAATACGGGAGATTACAGGTCAGTAAATCCCGGTGTATGGAGGCGGAAATTGCTTAGAAATCTTCATATAAAAAATCTTGCCCTGATTCGGGAGGTGGATGTGGATTTCCGAAAAGGACTCAACATTCTGACCGGAGAGACCGGTGCAGGAAAATCCATCATCGTCGATTCCATCGGCCTTGCACTTGGAGGACGCGCAGCCAGAGATATGACCCGTGAGGGACAGGTATCTCTGGCTGAGCTTGTTTTTGAGATTACAAATCCAGTGACGCTGAGGGCACTTGAAAAGGCGGATGTTACACCTGAAGACGGTGAAATCGTGATTTCAAGAAAGATACAGGATGGAAGAAGTATCTGCCGCATCAATGGGGAAACCCGTACAGCGGCAAGCGTCAGAGAAATTGCCGGTCTTCTTCTTGATATTCACGGGCAGAGTGAGCATCAGAAACTCTTAAAACCGGAGGTGCAGCTGGAACTGTTGGACCAGTACGGAGGAGACAAAATAACGGCGGCTAAAGCGGAGGTGGAAGAGAAGTATCGGAAGTGGAATTCCATACGAAAAACTCTCGGCGGGGAACCGCTGAGCCGCGAGGAGCGGGAGCGCCGGATTTCCTTCCTGGAATTTGAAATCAAAGAAATTGATGAGGCGGAATTAAAAGAGGGGGAGGACGAGGAGGTTGAGAAAACCTATAAGCGTCTTGCCAATGCCAAAAAAATTGCAGAAGCCGTGGAGGAAGCACATGAAGTCACCGGATACGATTCGGATGCGGGTGCAGGTGAAACAATCGGACATGCCCTGAAAAAACTTGATGGTGTGCGGGAATACGATGACGAAATCGGAGAGCTTGCCGATCAGCTTTCGGAAATCGACAGTCTGCTCAATGATTTTAACCGAAGCATCAGCGATTATGCGGAAAGTCTTGCCTTTGAAGACGGGACGTTTGAAGAAACCGAGAACCGGCTTGATCAGATCAATCATCTGAAGGCAAAATACGGCGGAACGATTCCGGAAATTTTTGCGTATCGGGACGAGAAGGAAAAGGAACTGGAAGATCTTCAGGAGTATGAAGAAAATCGCCGCAATATGGAACAGAAACTGTCTGAGGCCGAAAAGGAGCTGAAAAAAGCTTCAGAACGTCTTTCGACTCTGCGAAAGAAAATTGCAGGGGGCTTTGCCAAGGATGTGGCTGACCAGCTGAAGGATCTGAATTTTGCCAGAGCGGATTTTGCAGTCGAATTTCATCCGTTGAAAAACTATACTTCAAACGGGACGGATCGTATCGATTATATGATTTCCACAAACCCGGGCGAGGAGAGAAAACCTCTGAACAGGGTTGTGTCCGGCGGAGAACTCTCCAGAATTATGCTGGGCATCCGCACGATGTTCGCGGATACCGACACAACGGATACGCTTATTTTCGATGAAATTGATACCGGTATCAGCGGGCGGACGGCACAGAAGGTTGCGGAAAAACTGGCGCAGGTTTCAAGAAAACATCAGGTTCTGTGCATTACGCATCTGCCGCAGATTGCGGCAATGGCAGACGCTCACTTCGGAATCACGAAAGAGCTTTCGGATCGTTCGGCAATTACCGAAATACGGCTTTTGGATGAGAAGCAGTCCATTGATGAACTTGCAAGAATGCTGGGCGGAGCCGAAATCACGGAAAATACGCTGAAATCCGCACGGGAAATGAAAGACATGTGTCGACAACACAAGCGGAATGAATTATAATTAACTAAGTAAATTCGGGAACAGCCTGAAAAAGAAGAAAAGATGCACAGAAAGTTATGCCTTTTCAATCTTATACTTGTGCTGATTTCCTGCTTTCCGATGGAGGATACAACAATGAAGAATATTCTTTTTGTAGCATCTGAATGCGCTCCGTTTATGAAGACCGGCGGCCTTGCAGATGTAGTTGGTTCACTGCCGAAATATCTGGACAAAAAATATTTTGACTGTCGCGTCGTTCTCCCATATTATTCCTGCATGGCACAGAAATGGAAGGACATGCTGGAATACAAGACGAATTTCTACATGGATTTCAACTGGAAGAACTGCTATGTAGGCATTTTCGAATGTGTGTATGAGGGCATTCACTTTTATTTCATCGATAATCAGGACTATTTTACAAGTGATCAGCCTTATAACGGAATGCCGTATGATATCGGACGGTTTGCATTCTTCGATAAGGCGGCACTTTCCATTCTGCCGACCATCGAATTCAGACCGGACATCATTCACTGCCATGACTGGCAGACGGGGCTTGTTCCGGTATATTTAAATGCAGGATTTCAGGAAAATGAGTTTTATCGCGGAATCAAGACGGTTATGACGATCCATAATCTGAAATTCCAGGGCATCTGGGATATCAAGACCATCAAGGATATTACAGGACTGCCTGATTACTTCTTTACCTCAGATAAGCTTGAATTTCACAAAGATGCCAATATGCTGAAGGGCGGTCTGGTATATGCCAATGCAATCACAACAGTCTCCAAGTCCTATGCCGAGGAAATTAAAATGCCTTATTACGGCGAGGGACTGGATGGTCTGATGCGGGCACGTGCACATGATCTTCGCGGAATTGTGAACGGCATCGACTATGAGGTATTTAATCCGGAGACGGATCAGCTGATCTATCAGGATTATAATCTTCAGAACTGGAGAAAAGAGAAGGTCAAGAATAAACTCCAGCTGCAGAAGGATCTGGGCCTTACGGAAGATGCGGATACGATGACAATCGGCATTGTTTCCCGTCTGACGGATCAGAAGGGATTTGATCTGATCGCCTATGTGATGGATGAAATGTGCCAGGATGCGATTCAGTTTGCCGTACTTGGAACCGGAGAGGAACGGTATGAAAATATGTTCCGTCACTTTGCGTGGAAATACGGCGGAAAAGTTTCTGCACAGATTTATTATGACGAGGCGCTTTCTCATAAGATCTATGCGGGATGTGATGCGTTCCTGATGCCGTCCCAGTTTGAGCCCTGCGGGCTCAGCCAGCTGATGGCACTTCGGTATGGAACTCTTCCGATTGTCCGTGAGACCGGAGGCCTCAGAGATACAGTCCAGCCGTATAATGAATATGAGGGTACTGGTACGGGATTCTCATTTACGAATTACAATGCGCATGAGATGATGGGAACTGTCCGTTATGCGGAAAGTGTCTATTATGATAAGAGACGTGAATGGAATCTTATGGTAGACCGCGCAATGCAGCAGGATTTTTCATGGAACCATTCCGCTCTTCAGTATCAGGAGCTTTACGACTGGCTTATCGGCTGAAACTGATCTGATATCTGCTCTTTATACCGCCTGCAATCATCTGCAGGCGGTAATATCCTTTTCTTATCTGGAATACCATGTCTATGTCGGTTCCTATGGTATACAGGGGCCCAGATCGTGGCCTGATTGTTCCGGGCGTCCGAGTGACGCCGGTTCTTAATGAATGCAAGCCTTAGGGCGCAGCATGAATTTAGAACCGTTGCGAGAACGAGCGAGCGGAAGCGTCCCGGAATAACAGGCCATGATCTGAGCCCCTTCAACCCTAAGCACATCTGAGCAATAACGCTTACC
>CAYYEB010000017.1:0-11535 GCA_964470725.1 uncultured Lachnospiraceae bacterium
GAGGGGAAATGTGCGATTACTTACGTCATTTTGATAATATAATACCGATTTAATTGACATGAGTGTGTCTATAATGTAGAATATATAGTATCAATTCGAGAACGATTTGTGCAAAAGCACAAGAAAAAAGGAGGCACATTTATGCAAAGGTATACAGTTCCGCGTGATACGTATCATGGAAAAGGCGCTCTTGAGGCACTCAAGACATTAAAGGGAAAGAGAGCTATGATCTGTGTCGGCGGAGGCTCCATGAAGCGTTTCGGATTTCTTCAGAAGGCTGAGGATTATCTGAAGGAAGCTGGCTTTGAGGTAAAGCTTTATGAAGGAATTGAGTCTGATCCGTCTGTGGAAACCGTAGAAAAGGGCGCGGCTGCCATGGAAGAGTTTCAGCCGGACTGGATCGTCGCAATCGGCGGAGGATCTCCGATTGATGCAGCTAAGGCAATGTGGATCAAGTATGAGTATCCGGATATCACATTTGAGGAAATGTGCAAGGTATTCGGTATTCCGGAGCTGAGACATAAGGCTCATTTCTGCGCTGTTTCTTCCACATCCGGAACTGCGACGGAAGTTACCGCATTTTCTATTATTACGGACTATTCCAAGGGAATCAAATACCCGATCGCTGATTTCCAGATTACACCGGATGTCGCTATCGTAGATCCGGCTCTGGCTGAAACAATGCCGAAGAAGCTCGTGGCTCATACGGGAATGGATGCTCTGACACATGCAATTGAGGCTTATGTTTCCACAGCGAACAGCGATTTTACGGATCCGCTTGCAATTCACGCGATTGAAATGATTCAGGCAAATCTCATCGATTCCTATAATGAGAATATGGAAGCAAGAGACAAGATGCATACGGCTCAGTGTCTGGCCGGTCAGGCGTTTTCAAGTGCACTTCTCGGAATTGTACATTCCATGGCTCATAAGACAGGTGCAGCATTTGCAGATTACGGCGCTCATATTATTCACGGTGCGGCTAATGCAATGTATCTTCCGAAGGTCATCGCATTTAACGCAAAGGATCCGACCGCAAAGAAGCGCTATGGCGTAATCGTTGACTATATGCATCTGGGCGGAGCAAACGATGACGAGAAGGTCGCAAACCTGATCAAATATGTGCGCGGCATGAATGACAAACTGAACATTCCGCATTGCATCAAGAATTACGGCAAGGACAGTTATCCGACAGAGCAGGGCTTTGTCCCGGAAGATGTCTTCCTTGACAGACTTCCTGATATTGCAGCGAATGCAATCCTCGATGCCTGCACAGGATCCAACCCGCGTCAGCCCACACAGGAGGAAATGGAAAAGCTTCTGAAGGCATGCTACTATGATACAGAGGTTGATTTCTGATTCTTTTTCATTCTTCTGAGTAAATAGAATCAATCCGTATGCCGGATCGGAAAAAGAGAGATCTTTTTCCGGTCCGGCATTTTGTGTTACAATGAAAAAATACAAATTTTACATATGTGCAATGAAGACATTCCTCCGGAATACAAAGCAGTAAATGAAAGAACTTTTCCGAATCCGGGAGAAGATTCTTTCGGAAGGGTGATTCTGAAAATATCATGCGAAAAAGATTCTATAAATATGTGCCTGCTTTCCTGACAATATCCTTTTTGCTGACAGGATGCGGAAGTGCAAAGAATATCGGAAAAGGACAGGGAGGCAATGAAGCGAACTCCGCAGAGGAGACGGCATCGGAAGCGGAAAGCATAGCGGAGGCCGGATCTGCAGCTTCAGTCACTGAAAGTATTATTCCCACAAACATGCCGAAAGAAACACCTTCTCCAACCCCCACTCCCGTGGATTTGACACAACATGTGAAAAATATCAGAAATTTTTCTCTGCTGCAGGGAACGGTGCCTGACCCGATGAGCGGTATCAGCTGGGATTCCGAGGTGTCAGCTGTCAGCTGTAATACAGGAAATGCGGACTGGAATACCCCCGGAACTTATAACCTGATCTATACGATCACGGGAACCAATGGGCAGACGGTGCAGCAGAGCGTGCAGGCAACAGTGGAAATTGATCTGGAACAATACCTTTACGGAATGGAAGGGGATGCACAGGTTCAGGTCGGACAGAATTTCGATCCTATGGCCAATGTGATATATGATGACGAAATTGCATCCATCGTTCCGGACACTTCGGAACTGGATACCGGCAAGGCAGGGGAGTATCTGATTTCCTATAAGCTGACAGGACAGGATGGAAAGGTACAGACGGCCATTCGTAAGGTTACAGTAACAGACCCTGCTGCAGGAACGGTACCGGGGAATGCGGCAGCGGGAACTTCTACGGTCACGGATCTGGGGGTCTGGAGACTGACGGCGTATATGGATACACCCGCGGACCAGGGCTCTTATGTCGGGCAGACCGCGAGCGGATCCCCGCTTGTTGCCGGGGAGACGGTGGCAGTTTCTCAGGCAACATGTGCAAGACTGGGACTTCAGTTCGGAGATAAGCTTATGATCGACGGACACGTCTATACCTTGGAGGATTACGGCGGATCCGCGATGAATGACCAGAACTGGGTGGATATTTTTGTCAGCAGCGAAGCGGACGAATATTCGGAACAATATAACAAGTATACAGAAGTATATCTTCTTAAGTGATTTAAGGCCCTATAGAGCATAAAAGTGAACAGTACCGATGTTATTGCAGTGAATTTGGTGTAAAGAAAAAGCACTTGACAGTATTTGCGCTGACGAGTATAGTAGTCGGCATGGACAAGATTTATGAGGAAACGCTGCTCTTTGATTTTTACGGAGAACTTCTTACAGACCGTCAGAAGCAGATCTATGGTGATGTTGTGATGAATGATCTGTCACTGGGAGAGGCAGCCGCAGAATACGGCATTTCACGACAGGGAGTGCATGATATGGTGCGGCGCTGTTCAAAGATTCTGAACGGCTACGAAGAGAAGCTTCATCTGGTTCAGAAATTCCTGGACATGAAAAAGAAAATTCGTGAAATTGAATCACTGACAGATGATGAACGTATAAAAAAACTTGCAGCACAGCTCCTGGAGGAATTATAAATGGCATTTGAAAGCCTTACCGAAAAACTGACCAATGTATTTAAAAAGCTTCGCAGCAAGGGAAAGCTGACGGAGAGCGACGTTCGTGAGGCCATGAAGGAAGTCAAGATGGCTCTTCTTGAGGCGGATGTCAATTATAAGGTCGTTAAGAAGTTTGTCCGCACAGTGACTGAGAAAGCTGTTGGCGAAGATGTTATGAATGGCCTGAATCCGGGACAGATGGTCATCAAGATTGTCCATGACGAACTTGTGGAACTCATGGGATCCGACACAAAGGAAATTCCGCTCAAGAATGCAGGAATTACGGTGATTATGATGGTCGGCCTTCAGGGCGCCGGCAAGACAACTACGGCTGCAAAGCTCGCAGGCAAGTTCAAGGCTAAGGGAAAACGTCCGCTTCTTGTGGCTGGTGACGTATATCGCCCGGCGGCAATAAAGCAGCTGCAGGTAAACGGCGAAAAGGTAGGAGTACCTGTCTTTTCCATGGGCGATAAGGTCAGCCCGGTTGATATTGCGAAAGCCGGTTACGCACATGCGGAACAGAACGGCAACAATGTGGTTCTGATTGATACTGCCGGACGACTGCAGATTGATGAGGCAATGATGCAGGAGCTCCAGAATATCAAAGAGGCCGTAACTGTGGACTCAACGATTCTGGTCGTGGATGCCATGACCGGACAGGAAGCTGTCAATGTATCGAAGGCATTTGCAGATGAGGTCGGAATCGATGGCGTAATCCTTTCAAAGTGCGATGGCGATACCAGAGGCGGCGCGGCACTGTCGATTAAGGCTGTGACAGGAAAGCCGATCCTTTATGTCGGTATGGGCGAGAAACTCGAGGATCTTGAGCAGTTCCATCCTGACCGCATGGCGGACAGAATCCTCGGAATGGGAGACGTTATGACGCTCATTGAAAAGGCCCAGGCCAATTTCGATGAGGAGCAGGCCCAGAAGATGGAGCAGAAGATCCGAAAGGCTTCCTTCGGCTTTGATGATTATCTTTCCAGCATGGAACAGATGCAGAAGATGGGAGGAATTGAGAAGGTTCTTGCAATGATTCCAGGAGTCAGTGCCAATGCCGGAGATATCTCAGCTATGATCGATCAGAAGGCAATGGATCGGACAAAGGCTATGATTCTTTCGATGACACCGGAGGAACGGGCCAATCCGGATATTCTGAATATGTCAAGGAAGAACCGGATTGCAAGGGGTTCCGGGTGTGATATCGGGGATGTGAACCGTCTGGTGAAACAGTTTGGACAGGCCCGCAAGATGATGAAGCAGATGCCGGGAATGATGAAGGGAAAGCGACACGGATTCGGCGGATTCGGCAAAGGCGGAATGAAGTTCCCATTTTAAGACAGGTTATAAGGAGCATACAGCTTCATATAATAATATAGCGTATAAGTCGGCTGCAAATGGTTGGCACGGTGAGAATTGCGAAACAATGGAGCCGTGCACAAGGCTTATATGGTACCAGGTGCAGAAGCTTGCACAGATCAACTTTATAAAACAGAATTCATGGAGGAATGAAAAAATGGTTAAGATCAGACTGACACGTATCGGAAAGAAAAAGGCTCCGCTTTACAGAATCGTTGTAGCAGACTCCAGATCTCCGAGAGACGGAAGATTCATCGAGGAAATCGGAACATATGATCCGAAGCAGGATCCGTCCGTATTTCATATTGATGAAGAAGCTGCAAAGAAGTGGCTCGGCAATGGCGCACAGCCGACAGCTGAAGTTGCAAAGCTTCTGAAGATCGCAGGTATCACAAAGTAAAAGATACCTTCCATATGAATGGAGGTGCTCTATGAAAGAACTGGTTGAGGTCATTGCGAAAGCACTGGTCGAACATCCGGAGGAGGTCGTCGTTACAGAGACCGAGAAAGACGGCGAGACTTATGTGGAGCTGAAGGTGGCGGATTCCGATATGGGAAAGGTCATCGGACGGCAGGGACGTATTGCCAAGGCGATCCGTTCCGTTGTGAAGGCAGCTTCTGTAAAGACGAATCAGAAAGTATCTGTGGAAATCGAACAGGTATGACAGAACAATTTGAAATTGGAGTGATCACATCTACACACGGTCTGAAAGGGGAGGTTAAGGTCTTCCCGACGACCGATGATGTGAATCGCTTTACAAAGTTAAAAGACGTGCTTCTGGAGACGAAGGACACTCCCGTGACTCTCACAGTTGAGCGCGTCCGTTTTTTTAAAGGGCGTCCGATTCTGAAATTTTCAGGTCTCGACAGAATTGAGGATGTTGAGCAGTTTCGCGGCAGAAAGCTGCTTGTAAAAAGAGAGGATGCCGTGCCGTTGGAAGAAAACGAACATTATATCGGGGATATTCTGGGCAGTGAGGTCGTGAAAGAAGACGGGTCTCACTATGGTGTTTTAAGGGATGTTCTGAAAACAGGGGCAAATGACGTTTTTGAAATACAAAAGGATGACGGTACACTGGAATATCTTCCGTCAATTAAAGATGTAGTTCTTGAAATTGATGTGAATGAGAAGAAAATTACGGTTTCTCCGATGCGGGTGATTTGAGGGCGATATGGAATATTATGTCATGACATTGTTTCCGGATATGGTAGAAAACGGACTTCATACCAGTATTATCGGAAGAGCAATTGAGGACGATACCATTCGTTTAAAGACCGTCAATATTCGGGATTTTACGAAAAATAAGCATGGAAGATGCGACGACTATCCCTATGGCGGCGGCGCGGGTATGGTGATGCAGGCGCAGCCGATCTATGACTGCTTTCAGTCGATTGTGTCCGAGCTGGATTATAAACCCAGAGTTGTTTATCTGACACCGCAGGGACGCGTCTTCAATCAGAAAATGGCTCAGGAGCTTGCTTTGGAAGAGGGAATTGTCTTCTTATGCGGGCACTATGAAGGCGTTGACGAACGGGTTCTTGATGAAATCGTCACAGATCCCGTTTCCATCGGCGATTTTGTACTTACCGGAGGAGAACTTCCGGCGATGTGCATGATTGATGCGATATCCCGTATGATTCCCGGAGTGCTTCATAATGAAGAATCTGCAGAGGATGATTCCTTTGGCGACGGACTTCTGGAATATCCGCAGTATTCAAGGCCTGAGATATGGAACGGGAAAAAAGTTCCGGGAATACTTCTTTCCGGCGACCATGCAAAGGTGGATGCCTGGCGGCGGGAACAGTCCCTGATGAGAACGGCGGACCGCAGGCCGGATCTTCTGGATACTGCACCGTTAAGCCCCAAGGAACGGGAATTTATCCGGAAATATGTTGAAAAAAAGAAATCGTTGTAGTACTATAGTAAAGCTGTTGTAAAAAAGATGGTCCTCTGTATCTGGAATGCGAAAGGCATCGATACGATTTTGATGTATCAGGATATAAGAACATCCACATAATAAGGAGATTCAAAAATGAACGAAATCATCAAGAAGATTGAGGATGCGGAACTGAAGAAAGAGGTTCCGGAATTCCGTACAGGCGACACAGTCCGTGTACATGCAAAGATCAAGGAAGGAAACCGTGAAAGAATTCAGGTTTTCGAAGGCGTTGTTCTGAAGAAGCAGGGCGGCGGAAACCGTGCGACATTTACAGTACGTAAGGCATCCAGCGGAATCGGTGTTGAAAAGACATGGCCACTTCATTCTCCGAATGTTGCCAAGGTTGAAGTTGTTCGCCACGGCAAGGTCAGACGTGCAAAGCTGAACTATTTAAGAGATCGTTCAGGCAAGAGCGCAAGAGTCAAGGAAGTTATCAAATAACTCAGTTTTCTCGAGGGGAGCAAATACAGTTTCTGTGTTTGACTCCCTTTTCTTATAAAAACATATGGCAAAGTCTAATTATTCACAGCAACAGATGCAGATCCGTCAGGATCGCGAAAAAAGACAGAAAATAATATTTATCGTTGAACTCGTCGCCGTGATAATTGCATCTGCTATTGTCGCATGGATGTTTTTCGGTTCTTATTCGATGCAGGAAGGATCCATGGCACCGACGATAGAAACAGGCGACAGATTCCTGGTAAATCGTGTTGCATATAGAATCGGCGGGATCCACAGAGGAGATCTTATTGCATATCGCAGTAAAGATGATGCAGATGTGACCATCCATGTAAAGCGGGTGATTGCTCTTCCCGGAGAAACGATTCAGATCAAAGATGGTGTGATTCTGATTGACGGAAAAACGTATATGGAAAATAAATCTTTTCCTTCTATTACAAACGCGGGAGCTGCTTCCGAAGAGATGACTATCGGGGATGATGAGTATTTTGTTCTTGGCGACAATCGGAATAACAGTGAAGACAGCCGTTTTACGGATGTAGGCAATATTCAAAGAAGAAATATTATCGGAAAGGCATGGTTCCTGACATCTCCCGGTTCCAGGGCCGGTTTCCTGCGCTGAACCTCAGTTTGATTTTGCCTGACGGAAAGGGAATATATGGATATACAATGGTACCCCGGTCATATGACGAAGTCGATACGGCAGCTGAAGGATGATATCCGCCTGATCGACCTCCTGATAGAAATTGTGGATGCGAGAATTCCGCAGTCGAGCAGAAACCCGGATATCGAAAAGATGTGTCAGGGAAAATCAAGAATTATCATCATGAGCAAGGCGGATCTTGCGGATGAAAAGCAGAATCAGCTGTGGCTGAACTGCTTCTCGGAAAACGGCGAATATGCAGTTGTATGTGATGTCAGAAAAAAAGGGGAATTAAAGAGAATACTTCCTCTTGTCAATGATGCCTGCCGTGAAAAAATTGAAAGAAACCGGAGAAGAGGCATTCAGAACCGTCCTCTTCGGGCCATGGTAGCGGGTATTCCGAATGTGGGAAAGTCCACTTTTATCAATTCGTTTGCCGGATCAGCTTCAGCAAAGACAGGTAACAAACCCGGAGTGACACGTGGAAAACAGTGGATTCGTATGAATCAAAGACTTGAACTGCTTGATACACCGGGACTTTTGTGGCCGAAATTTGAAGACGAAAAGACCGGAGAAAACATTGCTCTCATCGGTTCGGTAAAAGATGATAATCTGATCCCGGAGGAACTTGCATGCGTGCTGATTCGAAGACTCAGAACATTGTATGTGGGATTCTTAAACAGAAGATATGAGGTCTCGGAAGAGGGGACAGAGGCAGAGGTTCTTGAGAGAATTGCCCTGAAGCGGGGATGCATCAAAAAGGGCGGAGAGGCTGACTATGCGCGTGCCGCAAGGCTTTTGCTGGATGATTTTCGAGCGGGGAGAATCGGCCGGATTACATTGGAACAGGTTCGGTAAACGATTCGACTGAAATAAACTGTTCCGCATAGAAGGAGAATCTGAAGCAAAATTGACAGAGAAACAGCTTGCAAAATTAAGGATTCTTAAACAGAAGATATGAGGTCTCGGAAGAGGGGACAGAGGCAGAGGTTCTTGAGAGAATTGCCCTGAAGCGGGGATGCATCAAAAAGGGCGGAGAGGCTGACTATGCGCGTGCCGCAAGGCTTTTGCTGGATGATTTTCGAGCGGGGAGAATCGGCCGGATTACATTGGAACAGGTTCGGTAAACGATTCGACTGAAATAAACTGTTCCGCATAGAAGGAGAATCTGAAGCAAAATTGACAGAGAAACAGCTTGCAAAATTAAGGGAAAAGGAAGAGCGGAAGAGGGTAAAACTTGAAAAAGAAATTGCCCGTACCGAGTCTATGATGGTCTATGAGAGACGCTTTGCGGAAAAAGGGCTGCTTTGCGGAATAGATGAAGTCGGAAGAGGCCCTCTTGCGGGACCGGTGATGGCCGGGGCCGTGATTCTTCCCACAGACCATAAGATCCTCTACTTAAATGATTCCAAAAAGCTGACACCGAAAAAAAGGGATGAGCTCTATGATGTCATTATGTCTGAGGCGGTTTCAGTGGGAATCGGTGCAGAAGATCACGATGTGATAGATGAAATCAATATTCTGCAGGCAACGTATTCCGCAATGCGCAAGGCTATTGGAAAACTCAGCAAAAAGCCGGACTTTCTGCTTGTGGACGCGGTGACAATTCCGGATACCGGAATCCCGGAGTGTCCGATTATTAAGGGAGATGCCAAGAGCGTTTCGATCGCCGCTGCAAGTATTGTGGCCAAGGTGACGCGTGATCGTCTGATGATAAAATATGATGAGATGTATCCGGAGTACCATTTTGCGAGCAATAAGGGCTATGGAACGGCAGAGCATATAGCCGCACTTAAGAAGTATGGCCCCTGTCCGATTCACAGGAAAACTTTTATTCATAAGATTCTGGAGAGAGCATAGAAACCTGTTGGCCGATGCAATATGTATCCTGCAAATCTGACCGGTATCAGGTACCCGGAGAGGACAGTTTCATATGAATCAGAGAAAGACAGGCGGCGAGTTTGAAAAACTTGCCGCTGATTTTTTGATAAAGCATGGCTACAAAATTTTGGAACGCAATTTCCGCTGCCGGATGGGCGAGATCGATATCGTAGCCATGGACGGACATGTGCTGGTATTCATTGAAGTAAAATACCGTTCTTCCATGAAGTATGGAGGACCGATGCCGGCGGTCAATCTGAAAAAACAACAGACAATTTCAAAGGTGGCTTTATATTACCTGATTGTCCATGAATTGAATATGAGCACAGCCTGCCGTTTTGATGTGGTCGGCATTATTCCGGGGAGAATTACACTTCAGAAAAATGCATTTCCGTTTCGGAAAAACAGATGGTAACAATTTTTGGAGAATAAGATATGGCATTTGATGGAATTACAGTTGCAAATCTTGCATATGAATTAAATCATATATTGGAGGGGGGCGGTATCAGCAGAATTGTTCAGTCAGAAAAGGATGAGCTGCTGCTGACAATCAAAAGTCACAGAAAAAGCTATCTGCTTCTGATTTCAGCGAGTGCATCGCTGCCTCTGATTTATCTTACGGGTCAGAAAAAAGAGGCGCCTCTTACTGCCCCGAATTTCTGCATGCTGCTGCGTAAACATTTGCAGGGTGGACAGATTGTGTCAATTCATCAGCCTTCTCTGGAGAGAATCCTCATTTTCGATATTTTACATCGGGATGAACTGGGAGATCTTCGGACAAAAAAGCTGATTGTGGAGCTGATGGGAAAATACAGCAATATTATCTTTACGGATGAAAATGATACAATCATTGACAGTATTAAGCGCGTGCCTGCGAGTATGAGCTCTGTCCGTGAGGTGCTTCCGGGAAAGAAATGGTTTATCCCTGAAACGCAAAATAAAAGGAACCCGCTGGAACTAACAGAGGATATTTTTTATGAGACACTGCAGGAGAGCACACAGAATATCCGGAAGGCACTCTATCAGTCATTTACCGGCTTTAGTCCTGTGGCGGCCGAGGAATTCTGTTTTGAAGCAGATCTTGATGCAAGGAAGGGCTGGGGCGATTTAAGCGTTGAAGAGCAGAGACGCCTTTGCGACGTGGTGCTCCGGCATATGCAGGATATCAAAGATGGTAAGTTTACACCGAATATGATTGAGCAGAAGGGGGAGCCGGTTGAATTCGGAAGCATTCCCATCGAAATGTATCATGATGCGGACCACACGGTCGTTTCCTATGATTCCGTAAGTGAACTTCTGGAGTCATATTATGGGATGCGGGAGAAGGTTACAAGAATCCGTCAGAAATCGGCGGACCTGCGTCATCTGGTGAACAATGCACTTGATCGTACAAACAAAAAATATCAGCTCCAGCTGAAGCAGATGAAGGGTACGGAGAAGAGAGATAAGTACAGAATCTGGGGAGAAATGTTAAATACGTACGGCTATGAGGCGAAAGAGGGGGACAAATCGCTTACCTGTGTGAACTATTACGACAATCAGGAAATCACGATACCGCTGGACCCCACACTTACGGCTTCTCAGAATGCCCAGAAATATTTTGCCCGCTACAATAAGCTGAAACGGACGGCCGAGGCATTAAAAGATCAGATTCAGGAAACGGAAGATGACCGGGAGCAGCTGGAAGCTGTGATGACTTCCATCGATCTGGCGGAAAATGAATCGGATCTTTCTGAAATCAGACGGGAACTTTCCGATTTCGGTTTTATCCAGAAAAAACATGCAGCCAAAAAAGGAGCCCGGCGGGAGACAAAATCAGCTCCCTACACGTATCTTTCTTCGGACGGATTTCAGATGCTGGTGGGAAAAAATAACTATCAGAATGAGGAATTGTCCTTTAAGATTGCCGGACCGAATGACTGGTGGTTCCATGCGAAGGGCATGCCGGGGAGTCATGTGATTGTAAAAACACAGGGGAAAGAAATTCCAGACCGGACATTTGAAGAGGCGGGGGCTCTTGCCGCCTGGTATTCTTCCGGCAGAAAGGCTCCTAAGGTGGAAGTGGACTACACTCTGCGAAAAAATCTCAGAAAGAAGAATGGCGGAAAACCGGGATTTGTGATCTACCATACCAACTATTCGCTCGTGGCAATTCCGGATATTTCGAAACTGAAGCGGGTGGA